>CAXBAZ010000163.1:0-7396 GCA_963973395.1 uncultured Acidimicrobiaceae bacterium | reverse complement strand
CGCACGATGGACGTGTCGCCCGAGTTCGCCCGCCTCCGCGCCGACGGCGAGTTCACGACGCTCCGCGGCGAACTGGTCTGATCACGCGAGCCGTCACGAACGGTGTCAGACACCGAGCGTTACGGTCGTCGGGCGGCGCCGATCAGAACTGGACGACCGTGCCGAGGTCGCTCGAGCGCTTGACCCAGCCGATCGCCCGGGTACCGACGACGCTCGTCAGCACCCCGACCTCCGCGCCGTCGTCGACGACCGGGTCGCCCGCCGTCGAGCCGGCGTCGACCGTCAGCTTCCGGAGCGAGCGCGGCGCCTCGGCGGCCCGGCTGTCCATCCGCTCGACGAGTTCCTGCCCGGGATAGCACCCCTTCGTGAAGCTGACCGCGACCGCCGTGAGGCCGGTGCCGCCCGGGATGGTCTCACCCGGCACGATCTCGGTGCCCAGACGGGGCCACCCCATCTCGACCCGAGCCTCCTCGTCCGCAGCGACCCCGACCGGATCGCCCAACGACGTCTCGGCGGCGACCCGGATCTTGAACCGATCGATCCTGCTGAGCAGCGCCTCGCCGTAGCCGACGTCGGTGTCGAGCTCGAAGCGTTCTTCCGTCACCCTGGTGATGCGTGCCAGACCGTCGACCTTCCCGGTGGGTTGCAGCACGAAGGTCCAGCGCTGCTCGCCGACGGTCATCCCGTTCAGATCCTGCGACACCTGTGAGTGCAGATAGGTCTGCGCGTCGGGCCCCTCGACGACGACCACGTCGCGAATTCCGAGCACATGTTCGAGATCCGATTCCATTCCCCCAGTCTGGCGTGACACACTCGGGTTCAGATGGCAGAGATCGACGAGCTCGTACGCCGCACGGTCGCCACCGTGACGACGATCGCCGAGCGCGCCACCGCGTTCGCCACGAAACTGTTCGTCGTCGCCGCCGTGGTCTGCGTCGGCGGGTTCCTGCTCGGCGTGGCTGCGCTCTCGGGCGGGATCGAGACCGTCTGGATCGTGCTCGGCATCGTGTTCGGCACGATCGCGGTCGGCGGGGCGTTCCTGGCCCGGTGGCGCATCGGGTCCGTCCGTCGCCACATGCCCGAGCTCGCCGACGAGGTCCGCACCCTGCTCAGGGAGGGCCGCGACGGCACCCGCACGGTGATCGACTCGTTCGTCGTCGATGCAGACGTCGATCCCGACACCGAGCCGGCGCCCGGTGGCACCGACCGCGGCCGCACCAGCGGATCGGCGATCGTGATGTCGCGCCAGATGTACGGATTCAAGAACGTGGTGGGCTCGGGCGTCGAGCACACCGCGCGGCTCGCCGCTGCGGTCACCGCACTCACCAGCTTCCCGCTGATCGCCCTGCTCACGATCGCGATCAGCCTGGTGTTCGGGTTCCTCGGGCTGATCTTCCTGATCGCCCTCGCCCTCTGATCTGATCGCCGACCCGGCGCGGGAGCGATCGCGGGCCCCGACCGGCTGATCGCTCGCTCGGATCAGGCGGTGCTGCCGGCGGCGCGGCGGGCGGCGGTCATCCGGCGCGCGGCGGGGATCGCCGCCAACAGGGCGGCGGCCTTGTTGCGGCACTCGAGATCTTCGTCGTCGGGCACGCTGTCGGCGACGATGCCGGCCCCGGCCTGCAGGCTCGCGGTCCGACCGTCGGGGCGGACGAACATCGTGCGGATCGCGATCGCCGTGTCGAGGTTGCCCGACCAGTCGACGTAGCCGACCACACCGGCGTACGGGCCGCGCTTGACGGGCTCGAGCTCGTCGATGATCTCCATCGCCCGCACCTTGGGAGCCCCGCTGACCGTGCCGGCCGGCAACGTGGCTCGCAGCACGTCGATCGGACCGAGCTCGTCGCGCAGCTCACCCGACACCTGCGACGTCAGATGCATCACGTGGCTGTACTTCTCGAGCGTCATCAGTTCGTCGGGATGCACCGTGCCGAACTTCGCGACGCGACCCACGTCGTTGCGGGCGAGATCGACGAGCATGACGTGCTCGGCCCGTTCCTTCGGATGTTCGATCAACTCGGCGGCCAGGCGACGATCGTGTTCGTCGGTCGCCCCACGCTTGCGGGTACCGGCGATCGGTCGGGACACGACCTTGCGGTCGAGGAGCTGGACCATCGGTTCCGGTGACGAGCCGACGATCGTGATCTCCGGGTCCCGGAGGAAGTACATGTACGGGCTCGGGTTCACCTGCCGGAGCACCCGGTAGACGTCGAACGGATCCGCGTCGAGCTCGATGTCGTACCGCTGGGCGAGGACGACCTGGAAGATGTCGCCGTCGAGGATGTAATCCTTGGCGACGTCGACCGCTCGTTGGTACGTACCGCCGGGCATCGACGAGGTCAACTCGGGCAGCACGTCGTCCTTGGTCGGCGGCTCGACGGGCAGGTACGGCAGCGGCTGGGCAAGGCGATCGACGGCGACGTGCACCCGGGTCGAGGCCCGGTCGTACGCGTCGTCGAGCTGGTCGTCGGTGAGCCCGTGGGTCGGCACGCTCTCGATCATGTAGATCCGTTGCTTCCAGTGGTCGAACGCCGCGAGCGACCCGATCACGCTCATGATCGCGTCGGGGAGACCGTGGTCGTCGGGCGGCACGTTCGGCAGGTGCTCGACCTCGCGGATCACGTCGTACCCGAGGTACCCCATGATGCCACCGTGCATCGGCGGCAGGTCCGCGAACGCCGGGCTCGTATAGGTCTCGAGCAGCGCCTCGATCGCAGCGAGCATGCCCCGGTCGGTCGGGATGCCGTCGGGCAGGTCGCCGGCGATCTCGAGCGCGCCGTCGCGGAGCACGAGCGTCGCCGATGGATTGCGGCCCACGAACGAGAACCGGCTCCACCGCTCACCGTGCTCGACGGACTCGAGCAGGAACCCCGGTTCGTCGCCGACGAGCTTCGCGAATGCGGCCACCGGCGTCTCGAGGTCGCCCAGCACCTCGGTCCAGACCGGCACGATGCTGTGGTCGGCGGCGAACGCCCGGAACTCCTCGCGTGACGGTTGGATCTTCACGGTGAGGTCGGGTCAGACCGCAGCGACGTCGTCGGTGCCGAACGCACGGAAGAAGCACGAGCGTTCGCCGGTGTGGCACGCACCGGCGCCCTCCTGCTCGACGACGAACAGCAGCGCGTCGGCGTCACAGTCGAAGTAGGCCTCGCGTACGAACTGGCGGTCGCCCGACGTGTCGCCCTTGCGCCACAGCTCCTGCCGGCTCCGCGACCAGTACACCATCCGGCCCTGGTCGAACGTGAGGTGCAGTGACTCGGCGTTCATCCACGCCATCATCAGGATCTCGCGGGTCTCGTGGTCCTGCGTGATGACGGGGATCAGCCCGTCCAGGTTGTACCTGAGCGAGTGGATCTGCTCGGGGGAAACGTCGATTCGAACTCCGGACGGCATCCCATCGAGCCTACGAGCAACGCACCCCCACCCCCCAACGACTTGCGCAGCGACAAGCGCCGAACCCACATGGACCCGTCGCACCACTCCTCGCGCCCCAACCAACATTCTTTGGGCCTGCGCCGGGATCGGATCGTTCGAGCGCAAGGCGCGGTGAACCCGAGTTGCCTTCGGGCAACGAGCGGTGAGACGCAACGCCGCGATCGGGCGATCCGGCCCGGCTCAGAGGTAGAGGCCGGTGGAGGCCTCGATACGTGTGGCGGCGATGGCGTGCAGGTCACGCTCTCGCAGCATCACGTAGTCCTCGCCGCCGACCTCGACCTCGTACCGGTCATCGGGGCTGAAGAGCACCTGGTCGCTCATCTCGACGGTGCGGACATTGGGTCCGAGCGCCACGACCTCGGCCCAGATCAGCCGCTTCGCCATCTGGGCGGTCGCCGGGATCAGGATGCCGCCCGTCGAGGTCCGCTCGCCGTCTTCCTTGCTCAGCTTGACCAGCAGGCGGTCGTTGAGCATCTTGATCGGGATCTTCTGGTCGGCGTCGGCCACGGCCGCGAGGGTACCGGCGCCGGGTGGGCTCCGGACGGGCGACGACGCGCGAGGCGCCCTCCGACGGGCACCGTTCCGCCGCTCGGAAGTAGGGTCGGCGGCATGGCGTGCCACAAGGTCCGCCCGATGTGCGAGACGACGTGAGCGAGGCGACGACCATGGGGATTCACCCGCAACCGGGCCGACTGGGCAACCCGGACGAGACACTCGGCACCGACCCGCGCACCGATCCGCGACTCGCCGCCGTCGCGACGACCTTCGGCATCGACGGTCACGGCGACCCGCTCCCGGTCGACGCCTCGGCGCCCGTCGAGCACCTCGTCGCGTTCTGCACTGCCGCCGAAGTGGGCTTCCAACAGCTGTTCAGCGCGATGTTCGCCGACGTTGCGGACGTCGAGGGAGTCGAGCGCACGCCCGAGACGATCACCGGCGTCGACGGCAACGAGATCACTCTGTTCATCCACCGCCCGACCGGCGCGAGCGGCGACCTGCCGGGCATCCTGCACATCCACGGTGGCGGCATGGTCATCCTCACAGCGGCCGACCCGAACTATCGACGCTGGCGCGATCAGCTCGCCTCCGAGGGCACGGTCGTCGTCGGCGTCGAGTACCGCAACGGGGCCGGCGTGCTCGGTCCGCACCCCTACCCGGCCGGACTCGACGACTGCTCGGCGGCGCTCGACTGGATGCACGACCACCGATCCGAACTCGGCGTCTCCAAGATCGTCGTCTCCGGTGAGTCCGGTGGCGGCAACCTGACGCTCGCCACCACACTCCGCGCCAAGCGCGAGGGCCGCCTCGACCGGATCGACGGCGTCTACGCCCAGTGCCCGTACATCTCCGGCGCCTACGCCGAGAAGCCCGCCGAACTCACGTCGATGACCGAGAACGACGAGTACTTCATCGGCACCCCGATCATGGGCGTGATGGCCCAGGTCTACGACCCTTCGGGCGAGCACGCCACCGACCCGCTCGCCTGGCCCTACCACGCCACCACCGACGACCTGACGGGCCTGCCGCCCCACACGATCTCGGTGAACGAACTCGACCCGCTGCGCGACGAAGGACTCGCCTACTACCGCAAGCTCCTCGCCGCCGGCGTCCCCACCGTCGGGCGCACGGTCGCCGGCACCTGCCACGCCGGCGATCTCAGCTTCGAGCACGTGATGCCCGAGGTGTACCGCGCGTCGGTCCGCGACGTCGTCGGATTCGCAGCGTCCGTCTGATGCTGCTGCACGATCTCACGGTCTCGCGGGCCACGTTCGAGGACGGAACCGGCTGGGCGATCGAGCCCGAGGGTGCGTGCCGGGGCGACATCTGCATCCCGCTGCGCGACGACGTGTTCGTCGCCGACGGCGAGCGGATCGACGTGGCCGCAGCGGCCGCCCAGATGCAGTTGCCGCTGGTCACCGACGACGAGCACGGCGTGTCGGCGCTGGGCCCGTGGTCGGGCAACGGCCACGCGCTCGTGTCGGCCGAAGCGCCCGAGTTCGTCCTTCCCGATCTCGACGGCGACGACTTCCGTCTCTCGTCGCTGCGGGGCCAGAAGGTGCTGATCCTGTCGTGGGCACCGTATTGAGGGTGCGCCCGTGACCTGCCCGTGTGGCAGGAGCTCCGCACCCGGCTGCACCCGCGAGGGCTCGAGATCGTCACCGTCGGGCTCGACACGCTCGGGGCGGAGGCGTGCCGGCCGTTCATCGAGGCAGCCGCTCCGACGCATCCCTCGCTGATCGATCGGCACCACGCGATGGCCGAGCTGTTCGGGGTGATCAACATCCCGAACAGCTTCTGGATCGACGAGGCCGGCACGATCGTGCGTCCGGCCGAGCCCGCACCACCGCCCCGTCGGGAGGGACGCCCGGCGTCGGCGAGCGAGATCCCCGGCCGGTTCGGAGCGATCATGCACGAGGCCGCGAAGATCCGCACCGACGCCGACGCCTACCATGCCGCGTTGCTCGACTGGGTCGAGCGCGGGGTCGACAGTGCGTTCGCCCTCTCCCCCGACGCCGTCGTCGCCCGCTCACAGCCGCGCAGTGCCGACGCCGCGCTCGGCACGGCGCACTTCGAGTTGGCGACGCACCTCGAGTCGTCGGGCCACCACGATGCTGCGGTGCGGCACTTCCGCGAAGCCCACCGGTTGGTGCCGGACAATTTCTCGTACAAGCGGCAGGCCTGGTCGCTGGAGCCGGGTGCCGACGGCGCGTTGGCCCGCTTCTGGCAGGGTCCGTCCGACGACGATCCGTCGGCGTGGCCGTACGACGGCGACTGGCTGACCGACGTGCGCGAGTTCGGCGCCGAGAACTACTACCCGGCGTTCCGCCCGTGACGGTGACGGTGACGGTGACGGTGACGGTGACGGTGACGGCGTGACGAGGTGCCGATGACGGGGGGCGACTGATGTCACTCGGTTCGAGGCTGCTCTCGGGGGCTGCGATCGCCAGGTCGATGCTGGCGCTCGAACGCCCCGACCGGCTGCCGCGCGCCCTGGTCGCCATGGCGCCGTGGGGTGCGTCGACCGCGGCGCTCGTCGCCGGTGCCGCGGCCCGCTACCCCGACCGCGCTGCGATCGTCGACGACGCCGGCACGACCGACTACCGAGAGCTGTGGCGACGCTCGCAGGCGATCGCGGCCGGGCTCGCGGCCCGAGGCGTCGGCCCGGGCGTGCGGGTCGGGCTGCTGGCCAGGAACCACCGCGGCTTCGTGGAGGCGATGACCGCCGTGTCGGCGGTCGGCGCCGACCTCGTGCTCCTCAACACCGGTTTCGCCGGACCGCAGCTCGCCGACGTGGTCGCCCACGAGGGCATCGACGTCATCGTCCACGACGAGGAGTTCGGCGGTGTCGTCGATGCGTGCCCGGTGCGGCTGCGCGTCGACGAGTCAGCGCTGGCTGCGCTCGCGACGACCGGCACGGTCGATCCACCGACGTCGCCGGGGACCATCGTGATCCTCACGTCCGGTACGACCGGACGCCCGAAGGGCGCCACCCGGACGACCGACGCCGCCGGCGTCGAGGGCGTCGGCGCCGTCCTCGACCGGATTCCGCTCCGGCTCGGCGACACGCAGGTCATCGCCGCTCCGCTGTTCCACGCCTGGGGTCTGAGCCACCTGATGCTCGGGCTCGCCCGCTGCACCACCAACGTGGTGCACCGACGCTTCGACCCCGAACGGACCCTGCGAACGCTGGTCGGACACCGTGCCGACGCACTCGTGGTCGTCCCCGTCATGCTCTCGCGCATCCTCGGTGTGGAGGACGAGATCCTGCGGGCCCACCGTCCCGACGCGCTCCGGGTGATCGCGTCCAGTGGATCGGCGATCGGTGCGAGCCTCGTCACGCGGGTGCTCGATCACTTCGGTCCCGTGCTCTACAACTTGTACGGCTCGACGGAGGTCGCCGTCGCCACGATCGCTACGCCCGACGACCTCCGCCTCGAACCGGCGACGGCCGGACGGGTCG
>CAXBAZ010000162.1:0-7397 GCA_963973395.1 uncultured Acidimicrobiaceae bacterium | reverse complement strand
GCACCCGGGAGGGACTCCGTTGCTGACAGCGACGCTCGGCACGGTCGTCGCCGTGGCGATACCGACGCTGGCCGCACGGGTGCTGTTCGGACCGGATTTGTCACCGTTCATCGCCTCCCTCGGGCTCGCGGCGGTGCTGTACGTCGGGCTGCTCCGCCAACGCCGGGTCAGCCTCAAGCTGGACCAACTGATCGGTGACCTCCGGCATCGGAAGGTGGCGCGTGCGCAGGCATGATCGGATCGCAGTGCTCGTCGCCGCCGCGGTCGTGGCGACCGGCTGCAGCACACGACTCGAGGCGACGATGACGACGACGTCGCCACCGACGGCACCTGCGACCGACGTGTCCGCAACGACCGACTGCACCGTTTCTCCGCTGCTCGTCCCCCGCTGCGGCGCGTGGCTGGGCACCTCCGTCCCGAGCCTCGACGGGAGACACGACCCCGAGATCGGCCTCGGCGAATACATGACTGCGACCGGCCACGACCCCGACATCATCCACCTCTACGAGCGGGGCAACACGGGATTCCCGCGGGAGGACCAGCTCCGACTCATCGAGCGCGACGACGGCTCCGAGCGCCTGTTCTACTTCAGCTGGAAACCGTCGATCGACCTCACGTGGCGTGAGGTCGCCGACGGTGGAGCGGATGCGACGATCGACGCCGTCGCCGAATCGTTGATCCGGTTCGGCGATCCGCTGTTCCTGACGATCTTCCACGAGCCGGAGAACAACGTGGACCCGAGCCCCGACTCCGGTATGACGACGGCCGACTACGTCGACATGTATCGCCACGTGGTGAAGCGACTGACGGAGTCCGGCGTGCGGAACGCCGTCTACGTGATGACGTACATGGGGTTCGACCGATGGGCGACCATGGTCGACGACCTGTACCCGGGCGACGACGTCGTCGACTGGATCGGCTACGACCCGTACGGCCGCGTCGGCGACGAGGCGTTCGGTGACCTCGTCAACCGTCCCGACGGCGACACTTGGCCGGGCTTCTACGCGTGGGCGACTGCGAAGGCACCGGGCACACCGATCATGCTCGCCGAGTGGGGGTTCGATCTCGCTGTCCACGACGAGAGCCCCGAACTGCTCGATCGAGCGGTCGACACACTGCGGAGTGATTTCCCGGAGATCGCGGCGCTCGTGTACTGGAACGGCGTCGTCGATCGGATCGACGCCAGACTCACGAACGACACGGGGCTGGCAGAGCGGTTCGCCGACTCGTACGGTGACTTCGCCGCCGACCCGTACTTCGATCAACCCGACCTCGAATCGCTCCCCTGAGCCGGGGCCGGGCGACGGTCGTCAGGCCGGCCGAAGGATCACGGTGACCGTGATCCCGTATGTGCTCGGTGCAGGGGCGACCGCGGCCAGGCCGCCGTAGTCACGGCTCACGCCACCCCCGCTGTCCGCGATCAGCACCGTCGCTCGGCCACCGCCGGATTGCGACTGCGACACGCGCTGGAGAACGCCGGCCGGAGCGGTGAGCGACGTACTCGACGAGTCGCGGTGCATCCAGAACGAAACACCCCAGGAACCCTCCTCGACGACGGCGACCGTCGGGGTGACCCGCACATCGGTGTAGAGCGTGTTGACGTTGCCGGCGGCGGCCGCCACTCCGCCGACTCCGCGATACACCACGGCGCTGGCGTTGTACTTCGACCCCGACGACAAGGCGACGGCCACCCCCGCACCCGAATCGCCCGACGAGGCGGACTTCTGCCAGACCCGTGTGGTCCCCTTGCTCCCGCTCGACGTCTCGACGGCCTGCCATCCGGCACCCGTCGGATCACCGATCGATGCACCCGTGGCGGCGGTCACGAACAGCAGCACCGTGTCACCGTCCTGGACCGCCGGCAGGTTCACGCTCGGCCGACTCGACCAGCCGCTCTTGGTGACACTCGCAACGTGCGCGATCCCGGAGGAGGTCGCGCCCACCGTGACGGTGCGCTGCGAACTCGCCGTCGCGCCGTCGTCGTCGGTCACCGTCAAGGTCACCTCGTAGGTGCCAGGGGCGCCGTAGGCGTGGCTTGCCGACACGCCCGATCCCGACGAGTTGTCACCGAACGTCCACGTGCGTTGGGTGATCTGACCGTCGGCATCGCCGGATGCCGCGGCATCGAATGAACACTGCAGCGCCGCGCACGACGCAGTGAACGAAGCGACCGGGGGCTGATTCTCTGGTGGTGGTGGTGGCGGTGGTGGCGGCGGTGGTGGCGGCGTACCCATTCCGGACTTCTCGATGCGGACGTAGTCGATGTCACCGGTGAAGTAGTCGCACGAGACCTTGACCTGATCGCACGCCGACTTCCCACCGATCGACAACGGCTGGTTGTTCGAGATCACCCCGGTCGAACCGCGTAGCTGACGGACCTGGACTCCGTCGATGAAGAGCTTGATCCCCCAACTCGAGCGCTCGCACCTGATGACGTGCCACTGTCCGTCGTTGGTCGCGATCGGCGAGATCACCGCACGCTGCTCACCCCTGCTGCCCTTGAACAGGCAGGTCATGAACCCGTTCGGTTGCTCGAACTTGAAGTAGCCACCTGCGGTCTTGTTCTGACCCTTCTGTACGACGTTGCCGAAGTTCTGCGTGGTGCGATAGCGGAACTCGACGGCGTATTCCTGCCCCTCGGGGTCGATCGTCGAATTGGAGGGAACGTTGACGATCCGTTCCGGCATCGCGGGCGGGCTGCTCGGCTTCGTGAACGGCCACCGGTATCCGACCGAGCCTGCGTGATTGGCTCCCGTGACGACAGCGTTGCCGACCGTCCCGTCCAATCCGAACGGGCCGGAATCGTGCAGGACCGACGCGTCGGGTCCCTCGTTCATCTCGTAGGAGGCGACGATCGCCGTCGCCGCCTCCGTCCGACCATCGGCGGAACCGAAGCTCCCAACGAGGAGCAACGTCGCCACGACGACCGTCCTCCCGCCCACGAAGCCGTGCCGTCCGCCACCACGATGACTCGCCATGTTGTGCAATCCGTCCACTCTCACGGAACGTGCCGATGATGCGCCAATGACGACTCAGCTTGCCCGTGACCGATAACGCCCGAGATGCTACCAAGTCGGGACGGTGCCGCTCATGTGGACCAACGAGGCGCTGGGCGGCGCTGACAGTGAACTGTCCTATCAGGGGGCGACGTCGGGCGACATGGCGTTGAAGAAGGGCTGGTTGGCGAACTGGCGGTAGGCGTCGCCGTACGCCCGGCCCTTCGCCGAGGTGTTGTCGATCCGGGTGTCGACGTGCGAGTCGACACTGTTCCAGTAGACGAACGCCTTCAACATCGGGAAGTCCCGCATGAGTTGCTCAGCATCGCCGCCCAGGATCGCCGCCGGATCGCTGTTCGAGATCGTGTCGACACCGAACTCACACATCATCAGTGGCTTGCCGGGTGCTTTGGTGGTGGCCCAGTCGTAGTAGCCGGGCCAGCCGAGATTCGGCCTGGGGCGGTTGGCGATGTCGGCCAGGTTCTTGCGCATGTCGTCCTTGGCGTAGGGGTCGTAGCACATCCAGTCGACGTAGTCGTCGCCGGGGTAGAGACCGTCGAGGTAGTCACGCCAGCCCTCGTAGCCCATCGGGTTCCACACGTACACCGCGTTGTTCACGCCGTGCGAGCGCAGCTTGTCGACGACGTGCCGGTACATGGCCTTGTAGTCGGCGACGGTCATGCCCGACGACGCCGAGGTCCGAACCTGGTCCTCGGGCTCGTGGTAGATGTTCAAGAACACCTTGTGCGGGTACTTCTTCAACCCGTTCGCAACGTTGGCGATCTGGCTGTCGGCGGCTCCGTTGGCGACTTCGCGCCATGTCGCGCCGGTCGGCTTCCAGTTGTAGAGGAGCAGGCTGCGCGGCTTGCCGGGACGTTCGGCCACAGCGAGCTCGCTCTTGGACGGGAACGTCTGGTTGCCGTTCTTGTAGAAGTGCAGGATGTCGGGCACGTTCTGAGCGACGCTCTCGTACTCGGCGAGTCCCTTGCTCCACGTGTAGTTGCCGTCACGCGACGGGATCGACGCCCCGAGCCACGCGCCACATGCCGGCACGAGCAACGCGGACACGCCACAGCCCGACGACGGTGTCACCGACGGTGGCTTCGGTGCAGGTGCCGGCTTCGGTGGCAGCACGGGCGACTCGGGAACCGTCGGGTTCACGAGATCGGCGGTGAAATATCCGAACTGGTCGAAGACGTAGTTCGAGTATGTCGACGAGTGGACACTCACGCCTGCTCGACCCACCCGTGTGACGGCCAGGTTCGCGATGTACTGCTCGGAGGTGCTGTTGATCATCGACGTCTTCGGCACCGGGGTGCCGTTGGCGTAGAGCGCTCCGAAGCCAGGCCCGGCGGGTGTCACCATGGTCAGCGAACCGACCGCCACACCGCCTTCGGCGGAGAACGATCGGGACTCGCCGGCACCCATCGGGTAGCTCGTGCGAGTGTCCAGACGGCGTCGTGGCATCATCGGCACGAAGAGTCCTTCGTCGGACTCCCCGGCGTACGGACCGGTGAAGAAGCCCACGACATCGACGATGAGGTTGCCGCCGTGCGACGAGTACACCTTGAGTGACTGGTCCGACAGCGGCACGATGGCGGTCGTGGCGCGCGTCGAATCGGGGGTCGGCAGGTTGACCGTGGACGTGTCGGGAACCCGTCCTTCCGCCCACGCCGTGAAAAAGCCAGGATTGTTCGGACCGGTACCGGTCAGCGTCACCATCGCAGCGGTGGCGCCCTTCCAGACGACCGGCAGGTCGACGGTCCGCGTCTCGCCGGCAGCGAGCGGCGTGGACTCTCGAGAGTCCATCGCCCGGTAGGGCTCGACGGCCCGGAACCGGCCGGAGGTGGATGTCTCCCGCGGTACGAACGCACCGGTGACGTCGATGATCACGTCGACCGACGTGAGCGTGTACACGTCGAGGGAACCATCGGCGGACAGCGGGACGATCGCTCCTGTCGAGAACGTGCTGTCGGGCGTGTAGTTGAGGTTCGACGAGTCGGAGCGCGCCTCACCGGCCGGGTAGGTGAGGGCGTAGCCCGGTGCAGATGCGTTCGTGGCGACGATCGTGATCGCGACGGCACTGGCGTCGGCGGGGACGCCGTTGACGCCGGCGACCTTCAGCCGCTTCGTGTTGTCATCGACGCGCTGGAACCCTTGCCCGCTCCGCGTGTCGGCAGCCCGGTACGGGTCGACCTGGACGAACGCCGACGTCGAGTAGTCGATGGCGCTCACGTTCGGCGTCGGCGAGCCCACGACGAACGAGCCGGCGAGCAGGGCGGCGGTGATGCCCAGGCGGGCGGTCCGGCGACCGGCCCGTTTCGTGGGCTGATGCAAATCGCTGGCGGCGCGATTTCTCATGAGGTTTCCTCCAAGTTGACGGACATCACCCGCAGAAGGCGAACTGACTGATGACCTCGACCCCACCCGAGTCGGGTGAAAGTATGGAGGCACGCTATGTCAGTTGAATGTCAATTGTGTCGTTGTTGTAACAATATCGTCGCTATGTGACAGACGATGACAACGGATCGTGTCGCCGTGCCCTCACTCCGCGCGAGCCTGCAACTGTTCATCGGTCCGCAGGACAAGGGCCTTGAGCGATTCGAACCGTCGGGATGCGAGCCGCGCGCGGCTCAGTACAGTCGTCACACGTTTGCAACAGAGCGTCGTTCGGCGCAACCTCGGATACGATCCCACGATCGTGGCGGAGTATCGATCGACCAGTGGAGTCTCCGGGGTGACGGCGGAGCGCGACCCCGACCTCCTGGCTGCGCTCCGACGTCAGTGGATGGTGATCGTGGCGTGTGCCGTCGTCGGCGCCGGCATCGGATGGCTGTACTCGTCGACCCTGGCGGTGACGTTCGAGGCTCGCTCCACCCTGTTGTTGGTGGCGGCCGGCGACGAAGAGGCTCCCGGTGGTGGCCGCGACCGTACCCTCGATGTCGACACCTGGGCCAACGTGGCGCGTTCGACCGAGATGCTCGGTGCGGTCGCAGAGGAACTCGACGGCGCCGACCTGGACGACGTGCGAGAGCGCACGACGGCGGCCGCCGCTCCGACCGGTGACGTCATGATCATCACGTTCGAAGCACCGACGAGTGATGAAGCGGTCGAGGGCGCAGCGGTCTACAGCACGATCTTCCTCGATGCGCGGCGCACCGCCGTCAACGCGTCCACGGTCGAACGCGAACGGCAGCTCGAGACGCTGGCCGGCGACCTGGCGCAGGAGATCCAGCGGCTGTCCGAGCAGATCGACGCCGAGGAGCAACGCGGTGAGTTCGCCTCGCAGAGCCGATTGAGCGTGCTGATCGCGGCCCAGCAACGGGCGACCGATCAACTCGCCGACATCAACGCCGAGCTCGTGACCATCGACGACGACGTCGAGACCGGCCGGGTGCTCATCGACCCCGCGACCTCGGTGCAGCGTGCAGGTCTGGGCGGCAACCTGATCGTCCTCTCCGGCTTGTTCGCCGGCATCCTGCTGGGCCTGATCGCCGCGCTGCTCAAAGATCGCTACGACGACCGGCTCGACAGCGCCGCCGACCTCGAGGCGCTCGGCATCAGCGAGATCGCTCGGGTCCCGCACATCGGTGGTGACCGACGGGCCACGCCGCTCGACGGCTACAGCCGGTTGGCGACGAGGCTCGCGTTCGTGCGCGGTCGGAACCTGGCGGTCGGACGAACGGTGCTGTTGCTGCCGGTCGAGTCGCGAACCATGCCCACCAACGCTGCAGTGTCGGTGGCGGGTGCGATCGAGCAGACGGCGTCGGACGTCGCGCTCTCGGTGTCGGTGTGGGCCGGTGACGGTTTCGACGAGAACAGTCGCGCCTTCTGGGCCGCGGTGTCCGAGTCACTCGAGGGTCTCAAGGACGAGGCCGACCTCGTCGTCGTTCCTGCGCTGCCGCTCGACCGGTCGTCGATCGGTATCGCCCTCGCCGCTCTGGTCGATGCAGCGGTGCTCGTCGTGTCCGAACAGACCCCCGTACGCGAGATCCAGACGGCACTCGACGACCTCAACGGCACCGACGCCCGGTGCGGTGAGATCGTCGTCCTGACGTCGGTCCGTCGACTCGACTCCGACAACCCGGTTCGACGCTCGACCTGACGGTCGGGTTCGTCCCGGTCCGGCTCAGGTTCGGATCGACGACCGAGGACCGCCGGGCATGCGCTCGGGGTCCCGTGCCGGCGGCCACGAGTGTTCAAACGACACGAGGTCAGTCAGGAGAACGGTCACGACCGGCTCGACCGGCGATCGGCTCGACCGACGACCGGCGACAGTTCGCCAGAGCGGTCACGACCGGCGATCGGCTCGACCGACGACCGGCGACAGTTCGCCAGAGCGGTCACGACCGGCGATCGGCTCGACCGACGACCGGCGACAGTTCGCCAGAGCGGTCACGA
>CAXBAZ010000161.1:0-7403 GCA_963973395.1 uncultured Acidimicrobiaceae bacterium | reverse complement strand
CCGGCGATCGCCAGCTACGCGGAATCGTACGCCCAGCGGGGCGCTGGACCCGTCCCGAATTGGCACGTGCCGCTCGGGCCAACGAGCGCGGAAACGCGCGAGGGGGTGCAGGCCGCCGATATTGCTCGTTTCTCGCCGCTCTGCCGTACCCGCCGTCGCGCGCGAGCTGATCAGGAACGCTCTGGTGCAACTCCGAGGCCCACACAAGCGTGTCTTGTCGGATCGCGAAACTCCGCAACACCCTCCGTTCATACTGGAACTGATGTCCGCAGTGGACGTCCTCAAGGAGGAGACCAACATGGCAGATCGCCAAGTCACCAACGCTCACCGGGATGATGAGGGCGACATCCTCGCATTGTGCTGGAAGGGGACGGACGGGTTGAAGTACACATCCCGCGACACCATCATCCAGCACATCGAGTCCAACACCAACCGGTACTACGTCGAGGAGGAGGCGCCGGCCGTGTGGGTTCTGGTGAAGAGCCGCGACGGCGTCAAGTACGTCACGACGGAGGCCGATTCGACATCCAGGAACAATCTCGACAACCTTCCAACCTGCACCAAGGCCTGATCCGGCAAGAGTCCGGTCCTCACACGGTGTGAATCGCTGCTCGTCTGCGCTGGGAGATCGCCAGCGGCCGAGCGTCCAGGAGTTGGGAACACGACGATCGCATTGAGCGGCCGTGCTACTTCTGCCGCAGCGACCGCCGTGTCGCGACGACATCGAGCGCGCGCTGTACGGGTGCGTCATCCGTGCTCGATGCCGAGTCCCTACGCACAGTCAATCACTGCTCGCTGTCGCCGCCTTGCGTGCGTCGAGGTGGTGGAGCATGGTGATGAGGCCGACGCGAACTCCGTCCGGGTCGGCGGGCCGCTGTGCGAAGTCCTTCACGACTTCCTGAAGTCGTTCGACGAGTTCGTCGACATCTGCCACGCTGAGTCTCAGCCCTGCTCGGGTGTTGGTGATCACGCTGTCGGGTCCCGCCGCCAGGATCTCGTCGCGTGCCGCGTCAAGACCAGCGAGCACGGTCGATAGGCGTTCGTCGGCGCGAGGGAAGGTCAACGACCACGACTTGCCAGTCGCCCGATACGGCTTCTCGAGGGCGCCACGCTTGCCGGTCCGGGCGGGCTCGGCTTCGAGGAATCCGTTCTCGGCCAGTTGGCGTACGTGGTAGAGCGATGTCGCTGGATCTAGGTCCAGTCGATCGGCGATCTGCTTGTTGGTGTGCGAGTCGTGCAAGCACAGCCGCAGTATCCGCATCCGGAGTGGGTGAGCCAGCGCTTTGAGGTCTGCCGGCGTCGCCTCGTTCGACTGTCCAGAAGTCATTGACAACAGCATAAGTGATTGAGAAACTTCAATCACTTATGCCGACCGCTCTTCGACGCATCATCGCGGCGTCCGCAGCCTCCAACCTCGCCGACGGCGCGTTCACGATTGCGTTGCCGCTGGTCGCCCTGAGCCTGACCCGATCCCCAGCCGCATTCGCAGCCGTTACCGTTGTCGGGCGCCTTCCGTGGCTGCTGTTCGCGCTCCCCGCCGGCGCTCTCGCCGATCGACTCGACCGCCGTACCACGATGATCTCGGTAAACGTGGTGCGCGCCGCCGCGATCGCAACACTCGCCGGCGTCGTCGGCGCCGGTCGAGCCGAACTCTGGATGCTGTACACGATCGCGTTCGCGCTCGGCACTGGCGAAACGTTGTTTGACACTGCCGCACAATCGATCCTGCCAAGCGTCGTTCCACCCGACCAGCTCGACCAAGCGAACGGTCGCCTCTACGCCGTCGAACTCACCGCCAACCAGTTCGTCGGGCCGCCGCTCGCAGCAATCGTCGCAGGCTCCACACTCGCCGGCGCAGTCGCAACCAGTTCAGCGCTCTACCTGCTTGCCGGCATCGTGCTCCTGACGGTCTCCGGATCGTTCCGAGCCCGACGAGAAGGAGACGCCACAACGATCCGCCGCGACATCGCCACCGGCGTGCGCTACCTCGCCAGCCACCGTCTCCTGCGAGTGCTCGCCGTCTGCGTTGGCGTGTCGAACCTGGCGTCGACCGCGACCCTCGCGATCCTGCCCCTCTACGTCATCGCCCCAGGACCAGTCGGACTGAACGAAGCCGGATACGGCATCCTCATCACCACCATCGCCGCCGGATCAGTCCTCGGCACCTTCGTCGTCGAACGCCTCCGCGCCCGACTCGGCACCCGGCGGCTCCTCATCCTCGCAACGCTCAGCTTTCCGCTCTTCAGCCTCGCGCCGGTCGCGAGCAACTCCGTGATCGTCATCGGAACCGGCCTGTTCATCGCCGGGGCTATCTCAGTCAGTTGGAACATCGTGACCGTCTCGATCCGCCAGCGAATCGTTCCCGATCAACTCCTCGGACGAGTCAACGCCGGCTACCGGCTCGTTGCCTGGGGCACCATGCCGCTCGGCGCCGCGCTCGGCGGCATCATCGCCACCAGCTACGGCCTCGCCGCCGCCCTCATCACGTCGGCAGCCATCAGCGCCATCTGCACCCCAATCGTCTACTACGGCGTCACCGCCGAACGACTCGGACACGACGAAACCTCACACATACCACGCTCGATCCCTGACCCGACAACGACCGTATAGCGGCACGTCGGTGCACGTGGACATGCTCGGAAATCGCGCAACTGCGTCGCGCTGTGCCGTCAGAGGGTTGCTGCTTCGAGCCGTCGCCGCGCAGTGGTCTTCCACTCGGTCGACAGGTCGTAGCCCAAGTGGCGTGCGGCCAGGTCGACGCACTCCTCGAGCAACTCGGCGACGTTGCGAGATGCCGCGATGAGGGACGCCCTGTCGGTCGGTGCCGGGTACGTGTCAGTCAGCTTCGGCGGCAGCGCGAAGGGTTCGTAGTCGAGCAGGCTCGTGAGCCCGAAGCCCGGGTACGGCACGTCGTGTGCTGCCGCGAACAGCTTGAGGGCCTCGTTGCGCACGAGCGCAATGCGTTCCGCGGCTTCGAATGGCGAATCACGTTGGAGATACTTCCCGATGTCCGACACCCACCACCATGCGGTCATCGTCCACTCGAGCGCAACGTCTACGTCGGGTGGGCCGTATAGCTGCGAGATTGCGTTCCCGGACAGGTCGCCGTCCTTGTCGACAATCCCCACCTCGCGATCTCTCAGACCCGACATCTGCGGAGCCGGCATCACGACGAGGTCAAGCTGCACGCCGCTTGTGTAATCGACGGCCACACGACGCAGATCCGGCGGCCAACCCTCCATTGCATGGACGAGCACGTCTACCGCCTCACCGACTCCGGTCACCAGCTCACGAGCGAGCGCCGATGCCTCATCAACATCGAGCATGTCGGCGTATCCGGCGGCGGCGTCGATGTCAGACAACGCGTCACCGCCGCCCGCACCGATCGAGCAGGCCACGTCGAACCAGCGCCATCGGTCATCGTCCGCGATCGCGTCGCGTAGAGCACGCACCAGCCCACCGTGCAGCGGCAACCGTGCCGAGAGATTGTCGACCCAGCTGACATCCACATCGCGATCGTACGGCGCCAACGACGGTGGCCAACCGCCGGATGTCTGAGCCGCGTCGCCAGACGCCCACCGTCAGCGTGACCCGTTCGATCAGCCGGATGCGAACTCATCGAGCGCTGCCGTGACGAGTGCCGGCGCAGCGACGTGTGGGAAGTGCCCGCCACCGATCTCGACTGCGGTCACCCCGAGGCGCTGTTGCGCGGTGCGCCGCATCCACTCGGGACGGATCGTGCGGTCTTCGACGGGCACCACCACAGCGGTCGGACGCGTGGTGTCAACTGGAACGACTTCGTCGTAGACCGCAGCTGGATGGAATGAACGCAACGTCGTCATGGCCCACTCGGTCGTCTCGTCGTCGCAGTCGTGGAACAAGAAGCGTCGAGCGGCGTCGTGGTCGGCAACGGGATCGACGCCGATCCAGCCCGGGTCGAACATCTCCGCCGCGTGTTGTCGGAGTTCCTCGGTCAGGCTGTGGACACCGTCGGGCACGATGGCCGCGAGGAACACCTGGCAACGCGCATCGAGCGCAGAACAGATCGCACCGAGCAGCAACCCTGAACCGGAGTGAGCGACAACCATCGGATCCCGCACGACGGCCTGATCAGCCACCGCCGCAGCGAATTCCGATGAGCTGCTGTGAGCATCGTCCGCGCCGAGGTCTACGACCACGCAGCGATGACCGATCAGCTCGAGTTCGCGCACCAACCGGAGCCACCCGGACGGCGACTGCGTCGTGCCATGAACCAACACGATGTCCACCCGCCCATAATCCCACGCCAGAACAGCGCCGACTCCCGTCCTGTATCGGCACGTCCGCGGTCGGTCAGGTGCTCCATATCCTGCGGGCAGGACAGCGTCTGTCTCACGTGCGTGTCGATGTCGGAGACCTTGTGCCAGAGCGGCCAGACTCCCACGACCCGCGATCGAACATCCACATTCTTGCTGATGTCAGTCGGAATGCGTATGATACGGGTATGCCTGCGGCAGCACCGACGCTCCTGCCGATTTTCCGTTCGGAGAACCAAGCTCGGATTCTGGCCGAGATATTCTTCGGGGAATCGGCGAGTGGCAGCGAGTTGGCGCGCCGCCTCGGCATTCCGCAACCCACCGTCACCCGCGAGATCAACCGCCTCGCCGACGCCGGCATCGTCACCTTCGACCAGATGGGTCGAAACAAGATCGTCCGACCGGCAGACGCCCCTTACACCGCAGCGCTCCGCCAGATGGTCGCGTACGCGGCCGGAGTTCCCCATCTCGTGCGCGCCGAGTACGCCGACGTTGACGGGGTCGACGAGATCTTCATCCACGGATCGTGGGCGGCGCGCTTCCGCGGCGAACCCGGGCCTCCGCCCAGCGACCTCGATCTCGTCATCGTGAGCGGCACCCAGACCCGGTTCACGCTCGCCGAGCATCGCGCCGCGATCGAACAAGCGACCGGGCTCACTGTCGACCAGATGATCCTGGCACCGGACCACGACCGTCTCCCCAAACTGCGCGACGGCTCCGTGCCCGTCCTCACACGGGCCGACCAGTGAGTGCTCGCCCCGCCGATCTCGCAACGTTGCAACGCGAGGCGATGCACCCGACATCTGGCGGGTCGGCCGACCGAAGGCGCGACGCCGGCCGGACGCTCAATTCGGCTGACGAGTTCCGCAAGACCGCTCAGCTCTGTCGCACCGACGGGCTCCGACTTCCCGTGATCTCCAACCTGCACGAGGCCGCCCGTCTCGCGATCACCGCGGTCGCGGCATCCCGCGGACTTCGATTCGCGAATCGTCCGGCCGCGCACATTGCCGTGGTCGACTATGCACTCGCGATCCAGATCGTCAATCGGACCGAATGGGCACAACTCGATGAGCTGCGCGATCTGCGCCATAAGACGAACTACCCCTCCGATCTGATCGAACCGACAGACGTCGAGCTCGACCAGTTCAGTGCTCTCACGGACACTGTGTTCGCTCGAGCCAGGTCCAAGATCGCGCCGATACCGCCGCCGCCCGGACGCAAAGCCCGGTGAGCGGCGTGCCAAGAGCGTGCCTAGAGCGTGCCTAGAAGAGAGACGAAAAGGGCCCACTCAGGACCACTGGAGCCCACTCGAATTCGGCTCAGAAACATCGATCTAGCTGGCGAAATGCCCCACACGCTGGACAGCAGCAACGGAGTGCGTTTCAGCCTTCCAAGCTGATGATGCGGGTTCGATTCCCGTCGTCCGCTCCATGTGATGTCGCGAGCCATCGGCAAGGACCCGGAGTTTCCGAACGCGTGCAGTACCTGTGGTGCATATGTGTAGGAGTAGGAGACCATGGCCGGTGTTCGGAAGCTGGTTCGGGCCACGAAGGAAGTATCAACACCTGGTTGTGATCAAGCGGAAGAGGATCGAGGTGGCGATCAGGAAGGAGGCCTAGTTCGTGATCATGGTGATGAGCCTGATGATGAGCAACATGACGCTGAAGAAGAAGTAAAGAGGAAGAGGACGATGACCACGAGGACGACGCAGCGCGCTTGGTGGCCCATCGTCATCGATGGTCTAGCCGCGACAGACAGGACTCTGCCTGCGCCTCCGGCCCAAACACGACCTGCACCGGTACGAATGCCGCACTTTCGACGTCATACCCAAGAAACACAATAAAGCGCTGACTATTGTGTTTCTTGTGTTTACAGCGTAGCCTGTCGACATGCGTGGCGTCGCGAGTGACCCCAATCTCCAACCCCAGGGAGACGAACTGCTCACCACGGGTGAGGCAGCGAAGATCCTGAACTGCACGCGTCAACACGTCGTAGACCTGTGTGATCGGGGTGACCTTCCGTACACCACCGTGGGCACGCATCGCCGAATCTCCCGCCGGAACGTCGAAGCCCTCAAGACGAGAACCGACCGGCTGAGTCGCGACGAACGTCGCAGCCTCTGGCTTGCCTACGTCGTCGCCGGCCGGATCGCCACCGAACCCGAACGCATGATTGGTGACGCGCTCCGCCACCTCGACAAGATGCGTCCCAATGCTCGAGGACAGGCCAAGAAGTGGCTCGATGAGTGGGCGCGTCTCTTGAACGGCCCCGTCGATCGAATCCTTGCGGCGCTCACCGATCGCTCACTGCATGGGCGGGAGCTCAGGCAGAACTCTCCGTTCGCCGGCGCACTCACCGAGGAGCAGCGCCGGACAGCTCTGGAGGCCTGGCGATCGCACGACGTCGGCAATCCGCGGGGCCGCCGATGAATCGTGAGCAACTCGCACATGTCGTTCGAGCCGCCGCGACAGTCACCGGCGACGGTGACATCGTCATCATCGGGAGCCAATCGATCCTCGGGGCAGCAGATGTCGGACGCTTGCCGGAGGAGGCGGCTTCACGCTCGACGACATCCACATCGAGGTCGACATCCCGCTCGAACAGCTCACTCCCGAGTACGTGGCCGAGCGATCCCACTCGATCGCCGACGAGTTCGTCACGTGCGTGTGCGCAGAGTGCAACAACGGCTCGACGGCGGAACCGCGCTGTCAGCCCACGCCTGCGAGGTCAGGATTCATCACGAGTCGCCCGACAAACCGGGACTCACGGTCACTTTGCGGGCCGCGTGATGCGATCCGCTCCCAGCTGACGAGACGGAATCCTCCTCGCGGTGGTCAAGGACGCCGAGTCTCCCGGAACGGCTGGCGCCACGTCTTCCGAACACGTGCGCACACGTGCCGAGCGACGTTGTGGAGCGCTTCGATCTCGACGCGCTCATCGAGCTCACGCCGTGGGCAGTAGCCGACCGATACCTACCTGCGCCCGTCAACTGGTCGCGAACCTCAGAAGCGGCGCGATGTCGTGAGCGTCGGCAGAACGCAACGCGGCCAGGTATTCGTTGCGTTGGTCCGTTTGGTCGATGAGATCTCCACCGCCTCCCCAGGAGAG
>CAXBAZ010000160.1:0-7505 GCA_963973395.1 uncultured Acidimicrobiaceae bacterium | reverse complement strand
CCCGCCTCGACCCGTTCGAGGTCGGCGCGGGTCGTGGCCAGGTCCTGTTCGGTCGACTCGAGCGACGCCCGCGCGGCGGACGCGTCGTCCTGGGCATCTGCGACGCGCGACATCATCAGCGCGATCACGACGAATGCACCGACCAGCACCAGCGCGAGCATGCCGATCAACACGTTCATCCGGGTGGCGAGCGCGTCGACGTCGGTGCGCGACGGTTGCTCCTCGATCGGTGCGGGGACGACGAGAGCCGGTTCGACCGGCGGCCCCTCGGCCACCCCGGTCTCGCCGTCGCTGTCGTCGTCGGTCGCATCCGTGGCGTCGGCGTCGTCGACGTCGTTGGCGTCGTCGGTGTCCATGTTCGTGTCTCCTGTTCGCCGTTTCATGGCGACGGTCGCGAGCAGGCCGGCACCGATGACGACCGCAGCGGCGGTGAACGTCTCGGCGATGGCCTGGGCCGTCAAGGTCTCCTGGGCTTCGGTGACCGCGGCCTCGAAACCGGGGTCGGTGATGCTGGGCAGGTCGATGGTCGATCGGAGGTCGTTGAATCGTGCGAGCCCCCACGCCGTCAGTGCCGACAGGCCGACGCTGAAGCCCATCAGCCGCACGACCATCACCACCGACGCGGCAGCCCCGCGTTGGTCGGGCGGCGCGGCGTCGACGACGGCGCTCGTGGTGGGGGCGACCGTCAGGCCGAACCCGCCACCGAGGAGCGCGAGCTGGATCGCGAACACCGGGTAGGAGGTGTCCGACGTCCAGGTCGCGCCCATCCAGGCGTAGGCCGCCGTCGACATGGAGAGCCCGGCGAGCACCGGCGGCTGGTACCACCATCGTTCGGTGAGCCGACCGCCGACGTAGGACGTGAGCGCCATCGCCGCGGTCAGCGCCGAGAGGATCCCGCCGGCCACCACCGCCGAACGCTCGAGGTCGAGTTCGACCGAGTTGATGAACAGCGGAACGTCGACCATCGCGATCACGAGTGCGGCGCCGACGACGAAGTTCACGACCAGCGCGATCAGGAGGTTGCGGCCGCGGAACAGCCGGCGGTCGAACAGCGGGTGGTCGCTGCGACCCTGTTGCCACACGAACGCGGCTCCGGCGGCGAGCGCGACGACGTAGAGGAAGCGCCAGTCGGTGCCCTCGCCCGTCAACTCGGAGAGTCCGTTGACGCTCTGGATCTCCGCCGACCCCAGCAGGGCCACGTTGAGGCTGATCAGCGTGGTGGTCAGCAGCGCGGCACCGATCCAGTCGATCCGTTGCCGCACCTCAGGACGATCGTGGCCCTCGAGCGCCCACCACGAGGCGGCCAGGCCGGCGATCGCGAACGGGATGTTCAACCAGAACTGCCATTCCCACGACAGGAAGCGCACGAGCATCGCCCCGTAGAGCGGTCCCCACACCCATCCCATCGTCTCGATCGCGCCCAGCGTGCCGAGTGCACGCGCTCGTTTGCCCTCCGGGTACACGTCGCCGACGACCGCCAGGGCGACCGGCACCATCGCACCGCCGCCGATCGCCGTCATCACCCGACCGGTGAGGAACCATCCGAAGGCCGAGTCGAACTCGACCGACAGAGGGATCAGGATCGTGCCAACCAGGAACAGCAGGTACGCGCCGACGAACGTTCGCCGCCGCCCGAGCACGTCGCTGACGCGCCCGGCGATCGGCATCACGGCGACGAACGCGATCAGGTATGCGTTGACGATCCAGGCGGCATCGTCGAGTCCGTCGGGGAGCACCAGGCCGAGGTCGCCGATGATCGGGCGCAACATCGTCGACACGACCGTGAGGTCGTCGGCCGCGACGAACACGCTGAACCCGACGACGGCCAGGATCGCCGCCGGCGAGGGGCGCCGCCGGCCGCGGTCGAGTGTGGGCATCTCGGTCGTGTCAGTCACGCACGTTCTCCGGCGGTTCGATCGTGAAGCTGTCGCCGTACTCGGCGAGTTCGAGCTCCCAGTCCGCGTCGGCACCGTCGATCGTCGTGGTGAACTCGGCCGCGGTGACCAGCGCCGTCGACGGATGGATCCAGAAGTCGACCGGCACGTCCTGGTCACGGACGAGATCGACGGTGATGTTGCGGACGTCGGCCGCATCGGCGATGCCACGCACGTGGTAGCGGTCGCCGCCGCGGTCGTCGATCCCGACGAGCTCGACGTCGCGCAGGTTGGCGATCAGCGGCTGCCATCCGTCCTCGGGGTCGAAGAAGCGCGAGGGGTCGATGTCGTAGCCCGCCGGCAGGGTCTCGAAGTCGCCCGTGACCGGGTTGGAGATCCAGACCTCGCTGTCGATCGCGACGGCTCCGATCCGGGTCGGCAGATTGCCGCTCACCGTGACGGTCAGTTCGGCCTGGGCCTTGGTCGGTACGGTGAACTGGCCACGGAGCCCGTCGAGCGCGATCTCCTCGAACTGATCGATGAACACCGGGGCGCCCGTCCGATCGAGTCGGAACTCCACGCTCTCGACGTCGGCCATCGCCGATGCTGATCGTTGCAGCAGCTCGACCGGGTCGACGCCGGGCTCGGCGACCGCACCGTCGTCGAGATCGACGACGGCGGTGTCATTGTCGCTCGTGCGCTCCGCCGAGCCGGAGCCGGAACGCACGACCACCACGGACGTGACGATCAGTGCGAGCGCCGCGACAGCGACGGCTCCGGCGGCGAACAGTGACGCACCGTCGGTGCGTCGTTGGTCGGTCATGGACGTTCCTCCTGCCACACCGTCGGTCGAACCGGCATCGGTCGGTCGTACCGGTATCAGGGTGACAGTCTCCCAACCGGACCCCGGCGAAACCTATTCCACGTCGAACGAGGGGCGGGATCGGTCAGCCGGTGACGACGATCGTGCCGGTCATCGACGGGTGGAAGTTGCAGAAGTAGGGGAACTCGCCGGCTTCGGTGAACGTGAACTCGAACGTGTCGCCCTCGCCCAGTGCACCCGAGTCGAACGTGCCGTCCTCGGCGGACCACGTGTGTGGAGCGCTGTCGGTGTTCGTCACGACGACCGTCGTGCCGACCGCCACCTCGGTCACGCCGTCGAACGAGAAGTTCGAGATCGTGATCGTGTCGCCCGCAACCGCGTCTTCGCCTTCGCCTTCGCCTTCGTTCTCGCCCTCCGTCGCTCCCTCGTTCGGGTCGGCGACGCTGTCGGCCGGATCGCTGCGAGCGACGCCGATCGTCACCGCGACGTCACCGTCGGCGGTGACGCCTGGCCCGTCGACGCCGCTCACGGTGCCGAACTCGTAGACACCGTTGTCGTTCGTGTCGATGTGCACCATCGGGTGGACGACGGCATCGGCTGCGAGCGCTTCGTCGAGCGGGACGGTCACGTCGTCGGTCGTGCCGGCGGGCAGGAGTTCGCTGACACCGATGACGGGGCCCGGCGCGCCGCCGTCGTCGGCATGGACGGCGATGAAGCCGGCGGATGGCAGGTCGACCTGGGCGACGACGATCGAGGTGCCGACGCTCCCCTGGTCGTCGGCGTCGATCGTCGCCGGCCCCATTGCGACATCGGACGCAATGTCGGATGCAGCATCGGACGTCGTGACCGTCGACCCGGGGTCGGCCGTGTCGTCGTCGCCTCCGCCGCATGCGGCGAGGGTGAGTGCGAGTCCCGCGCCCAGCGCGAACACGGTTCTGGCAGAGCTGCGGAAGTTGTTCACATCTCGCAGTTCGGAGCGCGACCCGATGCGGTTCGCGTCTTCGACGAGAAATCTCAGCGGGCTATGCCGAAGAACTCGTCGTTGGGACGCATGCCCGCGAAGTTCGCGTACCGGTTCGACAGGGCGAACAGGGCGGTGATCGCACCGATGTCCCAGATCTCGTCGTCGGTGAAGCCCTTGGAACGCATCGCCGCGAGGTCGGCGTCGCCGATGGCCGCCGAGTCGGTGGCGACCTGCAAAGCGAAGTCGACGATGTTGCGTTCGCGTTCGCTCAGGTCGGCCTTCGTCGGGTTCGTGGCGACTTGATCCGCGAGGAGTGGGTTCTTCGTGCGGATGCGCAGGATCGCGCCGTGGGCGACGACGCAGTACAGGCAATGGTTGACCGCGGAGGTGGCGACCACGATCAGTTCGCGTTCGGCCTTCGACAGACCCTCGTCGCTGTCCATCAGCGCGTCGTGGAACGCGAAGAACGCGCGGAACTCGGCGGGCCGTCGGGCGAATGCGAGGAACACGTTGGGAACGAACCCGGACTTCTCCTGCACCGCCAGGATCTGTGCGCGGATGTCGTCGGGCAGATCGTCGAGGTCAGGGACGTCGAAGCGGGAGATCGGGTGGTCGCTCATCGTGTGAGCCTCGCGCACGGGCGACGCATCACGCCCGCCGGAGCACCGCCCACACCCCGGTGCCGGCGCGTGCGGCGACGCCGTTCCAGTCGCCGGGCAGCGCCCGCTCGACGTCGTCGGGTGGCAGGTGGATCGGTGTCTGGTCGCCCTTCGTGTTGACCCAGACGACTGCGCCGGCGGGACGGAGCACCCGGTCGACCTCGACCGGGAAGAGGATCATGTTGATCATCAGGATCGCGTCGAACGTGTCGTCCGGGAACGGCAGCAGCGCCGAGTCGGCACGAACTTTCGGAGCCAGGCCGTCGGGCGCGTGGGCGAGCATGCCCGCCGACAGGTCGACCGAGAACTGTTCGGACACCCGACCGTGCAGGATCCGTGTGCCCGCGCCGGTGCCCGAGCCGAGCTCGAGCCAGCGGCCGTCGAACGGTGGCGTCCCGCGGTCGAGCGCGTCGTCGACGATCGCGGCCTTCACCGGATCGACCTGGCGTTCGGTCCACTCGGGAGCGAGTCCGTCGAACACAGCGGCGACGTGGCGGGCATCGTCGTCGGTCCACGGTTCACCGAGTGCGATCGACCGTGTCAGCTTGCGCATCGGGTGGTTGGGCCCGGCGAACGGTTCGGGGTCGGTCGTGTCGGGGTGATCCGGCAGCGCAGTGATCATCGAACCATCCTCACCGCGGTCGGGCGACGACGGCGAACGCGACGGCCGCAGCGGCGCCCACGTTGAGCGAGTCGACGTCCGGGTCGATGGGCAGCCGGACCCGGTGCGACGTGGCCGCCAGGGTGTGTCCGGTCAGGCCCGGTCCCTCGGCGCCGAGCACCAGCGCGAGCCGGTCGGGCGGCGTGAGACTCCAGATGTCGCTGCTGTCGTCGCTCGGCGTGAGGCCCCAGGTCTCGAACGACGCCTCGTGGAGCGTCGCCATCGTGCCGGGCCAGTCGGCGGCATCGACCCGACAGCACGGCAGGAACAGGATCTCGCCCATGCTGACCCGCACCGACCGGCGCGTGTACGGGTCGATGCAGGTCGGGTCGAGCACGAGGCCGTCGATGCCGAACGCACGCGCCGACCTGGCGATCGCACCCAGGTTCTCTGGGTCGTTCAACCCTTCGAGCACCACGAGCCGACGGCTGCGGGCTGCCAGCTCGGGCAGGGTCGGATGGGGTCGTCGGTCGGCCGCGGCGATCGCACCCCGGTGCAGGTCGAATCCCACGATGTCGTGCAGGAGTGCCCGGTCGACCAGGTACGTCGGCGCCGCCAGGGGATCGAGCAGGTGGCGCATCCGTTCGTACTTCCGTTCGGACACGACGATCGAACGGATGCGATGACCCGATTCGACCAGCCGCTCGATAGCGACCGGCCCTTCGGCGATGAAGAACTCGTCCCCCTCGATCTGTCGGCGAGCCGAGATGTCGCGGAGTTGGCGGTAGTCGCCGAGCCGGGGATCGCTCGCATCGTCGATCCGGTCGGCCATCGGCTCAGTGTGCCAGGGCGTGGTCGGCCTCGTCGGTAGGGTCGAGCGGGTGTCGGGGGACCAGGTGGCCGGAGCGCTGACGTTGGCGGTGTTGGGACTCGCCCTCGTGACCGTCGGGCTGCTGGCGCGACACGGGCGGCTGCAGCTCGCGTTGGGTGGGTGGACACGTGACACGGCGTCGCCGTCCGGGTGGGCGGCCGCCCACCGGGTGATCGGCACGTGGTTCGCCGTCGCCGGTGGTGTCGCCCTGGTGTGTGCGCTCGCACTCTCCGTCACGCCGTCCGGCTGGACCGGAGCGTGGCTCGGTGTCGGATTGCCGCTGATGCTCGTGATCGTCGTGGTGGGGGTCGTGCGCGGCACGAATCGGGTGGATCGGGCCGGGAGCGGCGACTTGTGATCGGCACCTTGTCGTGCCATGATCGAACACGTGTTCCCTTCCGTCATCGGGCAGCGTTCGCTGTTCGGGTCGCTCGAGCCCGAGTACGACGCATCGTTCAGCGAGTTGACGCGCCTCGATCTCGACGGTCGTACCTGGGTCGACCACGCACCGGGATGGTTGACCGGTTCCGACCGGATGTTCGACCACCTGACCTCGGAACTGCCGTTCCAGCAGCGCACCGGCATCCGTATGTACGACCGGATCGTCGACGAGCCGCGCCTCTCGGCGTGGTGGAGCGTGGCCGGCGGACAGCCCGAGCCGATGCCGATCCTGCGTGAGATCCGCCTCCTGCTCGCCGACCGGTACGACGAGCCGTTCGATTCGATCGGTTTCAACCTCTACCGCGACGCCGACGATTCGGTCGCCTGGCACGGCGACCGACATCGGCACGTGGTCACCAACCCGGTGATCGCGATCCTGAGCGTGGGTGCTGCCCGACCGTTGAAGCTGCGCCCGCGCGGTGGCGGAGCGTCGCTGGGTTGGCCACTCGGCCACGGCGACCTGTTCGTGATGGGCGGCGCGTGTCAGCACGAGTGGGAGCACACCGTGCCCAAGGTTCGCACCACCAGCGGTGCCCGGCTCAGCATCACGTTCCGATCGGTGTGAGTCGGGTGGCCCCGCCGTCAGAGCGGTGCCCGGCTCAGCATCACGTTCCGGTCGGTGTGAGCCGGGTGGTCCCCGCCGTCAGTGGGCGAAGACCTGGTCGTCGTGCTCGAACGCCTTGAACTCGAGCGCGTTGCCGCTCGGGTCGAGCACGAACATCGTCGACTGCTCACCCGGCTCGCCGGCGAAGCGGGTGTGCGGCTCGATGACGAACTCCACGTCGGCGGCCTGCAGGCGGGCGGCGAGTGCACGCCACGCAGGTGGGTCGAGCAGCACACCGAAGTGCGGCACCGGCACCTGGTCGCCGTCGACCGGGTTGACCGCGCGCTCCGCGGCACGCTCGGTCAGGTGGGCGACGATCTGGTGGCCGTAGAGGTCGAAATCGACCCAGTGTGCGTCGGAGCGCCCCTCGGCACAGCCCAACAGCTCGCCGTAGAAGGTCCGGGCAGCAG
Source organism: uncultured Acidimicrobiaceae bacterium (assembly GCA_963973395.1). Taxonomy (GTDB): domain Bacteria; phylum Actinomycetota; class Acidimicrobiia; order Acidimicrobiales; family Ilumatobacteraceae; genus Ilumatobacter. The sequence continues at coordinate 258 of CAXBAZ010000160.1, read as the reverse complement.
CCAGGTCGTGCACCGGGAACGCGAGGTGGAAGCGGGGGCGTCGGTCGGTGGTCATGAGCGTCCTCTCGGCAGTGGTACGGCGTAGGTGCCCTGCGCCGCGGCGGTGATCTTGTCGGGTGCCCCGTCGACCCACACGTGGGCGGTGCCGACCACGCTGCGGCGGCTGACCGCCTCGAGATCGGCTCGGCAGATGATGCGCTCACCCACCGCCGGACGCAGGAACCGGATCGACAGTTCGGAGGTCAGGGCCATCGGCTC
>CAXBAZ010000159.1:0-7509 GCA_963973395.1 uncultured Acidimicrobiaceae bacterium | reverse complement strand
CCCCGACCGTTGCCGGTCCGTACTCGTTCACGGTGACCGCCTCGAACGGCGTCGGGACCGACGCCACCGTGGTGCTCGCCGGCACGATCGAACCCGCCGACGTCGCCCCCGCATGGGTCGACGACGAGATCGGATCGCTCACCACCGGCGAGAACATCGCCGATGGCGTCGAGGCATCGGGCTACCCGGCTGCCTCGTATTCGGTGACCGCCGGCGAGCTGCCGGCCGGTCTGTCGCTCGATGCCGAGACCGGTGCGATCACCGGCACCCCGACCGTTGCCGGTCCGTACTCGTTCACGGTGACCGCCTCGAACGGCGTCGGTGACGACATCAGCGTCGTGTTGTCCGGCACGATCGAGCAGGGGTTCATCGCTCCGGACGAGGACGGCTTCACCTCGGTGGTGCCCCAGCGGGTGCTGGACACGCGTGTCGACGGATCGAAGGTCGCCGCCGGAACGACGTACGTGCTTTCCGTCGACGAGACGTGGGACGTCGACGTCGACGCGAGCAGCTACGTCGTCAACGTCACCGTCACCGAGCCCGAAGCGTTGGGTTTCGTCACGGTGTTCCCGTGTGGTGGCGAGACGCCGACGGCGTCGACGGTGAACTTCGCAGCGGGTGAGACCGTTGCCAACGCCGCCGTGGTCGCGCCGGGTGCCGACGAGTCGATCTGCGTGTACACGCTGGCGACGACGCACCTCGTGATCGACCTCAACGGGTATCACAGCCCGGCGTCGGATGCCCGTCTCGTGGCGTCTGCCCCCACCCGGCTGCTCGACACCCGCGAGTCGGTCAAGCCGGTCTCCGGTCAGGAGATCGAGATCGACGTGATCGGTGACGGCGTTGCGCCGGAAGGTACCGAGTCGGTCGTGCTCAACGTGGCCGTCACCGACGCCGACGGCGTGGGGTTCGTCACGGTGTACCCGTGTGGAACGTCACGACCGCTGGCCTCGAACGTCAACTACGACGCCGGCATGACCATTGCCAACCAGGTGTTCGCGAAGGTCGGCGACGACGGCAAGGTGTGTGCCTACGTGCTCACCGGCGCCGAACTGGTCGTCGACTTCAACGGTTCCTTCTCCGACGAGTCGTCGGCAGGGTTCGCGCCGATCGTGCCCGAGCGTGTGTTGGACACCCGTGACACCCAGGCTGTTGCCGCCGGTGAGATCGTGGAGCTGACCCTCGCGACCGACGGCTTCGAGGATGCGACGGCCTTCGCCCTGAACGTCACCGCGACCGAGCCGGTGAGCGACGGGTTCTTGACCGTGTTCCCGTGTGGCGACGTCCCGCTGGCATCGAACGTCAACTACAACACCGCCGACACGGCGGCCAACCACGTGACCGCCGCGGTGGGCGACGGCGGGCAGGTGTGCATCTTCAGCCTGTCGGCCGTCCACATCGTGGTCGACATCCAAGGTGTGTACAGCTGATCTGAACCCACGCGAGTGAGCAGCTCGCTACGTCATGAGAGCAACCCAGCACTCATGACGTAGCGAGCGCGAGTTCGGCAAGGGCTATCCGGAGGGTGTGGGGCAGGGTCCCGTGAATGTCACGAACCCAGTCGCTACTCACCCGAGCAGGTCAAGAGGCTCCCTTGAGGCGACGCCGAGACGTGGCTCGAAGTCCGGCTCTCTTCGCATCGCAGCATGAGGAGGTTCGGAGCCGAACGCCGAGCCGACGAAGGGTCGATACTCGGCCTGGCATCACGAAATCGCCAAGCACTAAGCGACGTTCGTATCTGGTTCAGGGTGCCGGGAGGACACTGGTCATTGGACCGACCTCAGCGATCCAGACGGACCGCGCCCCACGTCGAGGTTCGTACGGGTGATGCTCGACTCCATCTACCCGACGCCAGCCATGCGATTCGCGCACGAGGGTCATTTGTCGAAAGACGTCAATGCGTCTCGCCGCAACTAGTTCGTCAAGGTGTTCGTGGTGCCCAAGTGGAATCGTGATCAGCATCCGTCCCCCGGGTGCCAATAGCGATCGAAGGTGCTGATACGCCAGCTCGGCCTTGCCAGGTTCTCGCGGAGTTTCATCCCAGCCAACGTGTTCGAGTGTCGAGATCGACACGATGTAGTCGAAACGCAACCTTGGATCGATATCGAGAACGTCGATGTTGGTGACTCCCGCGGCTGTCTCGTACCGATCAATCACAGTTCTCGGTTTCCCAAGGCCGTAATGATTGAGCACGTTGCCGAACTCGAGTCCCGTCCCGTCACCGTGACGGTAGAGGAAATCCACTGCAACCGGGAGCTCCACGGCTCGTTCGTTTCGCCAAGTGACATTGTGTCGATGGCAGAAGTATGGGAGTTCTGCACCGTCCCACCCGGTGAATGTGGCACCGCATAGTGGGCTTCGACGAATGAGCAGAGGGGCAAGCACTTTGCGAAACTCGATCGCGACCTTCTCGGAGAGCCGGCTCGCTGTAAGTCGTTGCCTGATGCTGGCGCCGTAGTCCATCCAGCGACGATAGTGCTGCCCTGTCAGACAGCGTCGCTATGCGAGTCACGTGTGGCTCGGTCCGGGGGCGCGCCGTCACCTTCGAGCGGCGCGTGGAATGAGCGTCGAGCGTTCAACACAAACCACGCGATCAGCGGCACTAGATAGGCGATGGATCGAGCTTGCCCAAGTCCCTTTGCCCCCCCGCCGGCAGCGAGCCCGGCCGATAGGGCGACAAGGGCGATGCCTTGGCCACCTCGAAGTCCGATGGCTGGCCGGAGTAGGCCGGCCTTTCGGTTCTCGTCGATGAAGCCCTGACTCGCAAAACGCCCAACCTCGCCAATCGCGACGTAGGCGAGGATGCCGATCGAGATCGTCGCGAGAGAGGCGCTCAGTTCGTCGGGCCACGCAGTGAAGAGTCCCAATACTACGGCGCCGTACACCGCCGACACCGTGCCGTACACCACCGCGGATCTCGGAATGGTACGGCCCCTCGTCTCCGCCTGATCGGGCCGCAGAATCGCAAGACGTATCGCATAGATAGCTGAGCCGAGGGGGCTGAACACAATGAGTGCGGCGCGAAGTTCACCGATCGCCGCCAGCGATGCGACAGCGCCTCCGGCGATAAGGGCAACGTAGGCCGGTGCGACCTGGAGGAGGTAGTCGAGACCAAACCGTAGATCGGCGAAGCTTCTCTGTGGCCGGAATGACGTCAGCCGAGTCGTCTGTCGACGTAGGGGCAAAAACCAGAGAGAGCCGGTGGCGCAGGCACTTGCGTAGACGATCGCGACTTTGGCTGGTGTGAGAGCGTCCGCTCCGATGAGTATGAGCAGCCCAGCCGCAGTCCCGAGGAACCACCAGAGGTCTGCGCGCACCGCCGCACCTGCGCACTTCAGGAGAAATGAAGTGAAGCGCAGGCCGTCGAACATCATGACTACGGCGCTACTCAACGCGATGGTGAGATTGACCTCCTCGGGGAGCCCCAGCAGCCAGCCAGTCAGCGCGCCGATGACGCCAACAACTATTGCACCTGCCGCCGCAACGCGGATCGGGAGGTGCGCGCTTGGGTCGTGAGCGTCGTCGATCTTCATGAGGAGGCCCTCATAACAGGACGTCCGCGCAAGCCCGAGTCCGACGGCGACGGCTGTCATTTGCAACGTGATCGCTCCGAGTGTTCGACTGTCCGACGCTGCCAGCAGCCCGAAACTGAACAGTGCGCTTGATGCGCTGTTGATCAGCTGATCGAGGGCGCGGGATGATAGGCGGCGACGCATCAGCACGACGCGAGGTGGAGGTTCATCGAATCCACGAGCTGACCAGCGGCGATCGACCAGTCGCGTTGGATCGACCGATGCTGCAACCGTCGAACCCGGTCTCGGTCCCATGATCGCAGCGCGTCACCGATGTCGGCGACCGTGGGCGTCGCAGACGGAAGCAGCAGCCCGTCGTCTCCGAGCAGCTCGATCGTGATCGACTGCCGTGGCGCGATCACGTCGCACCCCTGGTGGGCGGCTTCGATGTACGGGAACCCGAAACCTTCCGACGTACCGAGCGCGAGGTAGCTGCGAGCAGCGGCATACGTTGCGGCGAGTTCGGAAACGCTCAGGTTCTCCAGGAACTTCAGGCGAGACGATGGCAAGGCACCCACGAGCGTGCGCTTGGTGGCTGGCGACACGGAGACGCCCACCACGCTGTAGCGGTCGCGGACCTCGGGCAACCGGGTCAACAACTCGGCGGCCATCTCGTTGCGCTTGTGTGGCGCAGCACCGACGAGCAGGATCACGGGTGGGCGGTCCTCGATCGGTGCTGGCGTCACCTCCTGGAACAGACCTGGACCGAGGGACAAGACCGTCAAGCCGCCGTGTGGAACTGCGCGTAGCGCCTGGAGCTGATCAGCAACCGTATGGCTGATCGTGAGCATGTGATTCGATCTTTCGGCGGTCTGCAGCAGGTCGAGGTGGCGGTACACCCGGCCAATTCTTCCGCGTGTCCATCTCCACCGAACGTCGTACACGATGGGTATCAGCGCATCGGCGCGTGCGACCAGCGGCATCGGCGTCGACGTCTGTATCAGGACGTCGGCTTGAGGCCGCGATCGATCGCCCATGACTCGGCGGTACAAGGCTTGGTCCGCCTGCTGCACGTCGTCGACAACGAAACCGTCCGGAAGCTCCGCCGGCAGTCTGCGGGCGAGTTCACGATGGACCACCGCGGCGCCGGTGTGCGGGGATGAGTGTGCGCCGCTGATGCGTACGACTCGCTCGATGGTCATGCCGTCGTCGGTGCCGGCCGCCTGCCGGGCGACGCGACTCGACTGCGCTGCGCTTCTGCCCAGGATGAGTTGCGTATCTCCGAGATATCGTCCACCGAGGCTGCGTCGGCAGCCACGTGTGTGATCATCGAGTGGAACGGTCGGTCGCCCCGTTCCCCGTCGGCGATGAGGTCTTCGTGGAGCTTTTCGCCGGGTCGGAGGCCGGTGTAGACGATCTCGAGGGGAGGCACGTGCTGGTCGGCGAAACGTTTGGCGACGTCGGCGATCTTGACCGGCTCGCCCATGTCGAGTACGAGCACCTCGCCGTCGCGGCCGATCGCTCCCGCATTGATCACGAGCAGCGCAGCCTCCTCGACCAGCATGAAGTAGCGGGTGATGTCGGGGTGGGTCACGGTGATCGGACCGCCTCGGCGTGCCTGCTCGCGGAACGCCGGCAGCACGGAACCGCGCGATCCCAGCACGTTGCCGAACCGCACCGACACATACGTGCCCGACGCCGTTGCGCCCTTGTGAGCGGTGAGTCGTTCGGTCAGTTGTTTGGTGTAACCCAACACGCTGGTGGGGTTCGCGGCCTTGTCGGTGCTGATGTTCACGAAGTGTTCGACGCCGACGTGTTCGGCAGCGTCGAGCACGTTCTGCGTGCCCACCACGTTCGTCTTCCACCCCTCCTCGGGAGCGGCCTCGAGCAGCGGGAGATGCTTCAACGCGGCAGCGTGGAACACGACGTCGGGCCGGTGCTTCTCGAACAACTCGAAGAGTCGGTCACGGTCGCGGATGTCGGCGAGCAGGAGGTCGTCGCTGTCGAGCAGCGCTCGTCCGTGGATCGAGAGCTGAACGGCATGCAGGCCGCTCTCGTCACGATCGAGCTTGAGCAACGCGGCCGGCTCGAACCGTGCCAACTGGCGGCACAACTCACTGCCGATCGAGCCGCCCGCGCCGGTCACCAGCACACGTCGCCCGGTGATGTAGCCGGCAACGGCATCGGCGTCGATGTCGGCCGGTCGACGACCGAGGAGGTCGGCCTCCGACACCGGGCGGATGTCGCGCACACCCACGTCGCCGAACATCTGATGCACCGACGGCAGCACCAGCAAGTTGAGTCCGGCGTTGTTGGCGATCGCGTCGACGTCGCGGATCAGTTCGCTCTGTGCGGTCGGCATCGCGAGCAGCACGTCTTCGGCCCCGTACTTCGCCGCGACTTCGCGCATCTGGCTGATCGGGCCCTGCACCCGGACGCCGGAGATCGAGTAGCGACGTCGATCGGGTTGGTCGTCGAGCAGGGCGACGGGCTGATACCGGCTGTTGGGGTCGGACAGCAGTGCCTTGACGATCTGTTCGGCCGCGTCGCCGGTGCCGACCACGATGAGCGGTGCAGCTCCGAGCAACTCACGCTTCGACTGCTTCTGTTGGTAGAGCCGCCAAGCGGACCGTACGGCGACGGTGCCGGCAATCGCGACGGCAGATGTCAGGGCAGGGACGGAACGGGGCGCGCCGTCCATGAACCACCCGACGTGCACGACCGACATCACGACGCCTGTGAGTAGCACCGTGGCCGCGAGTGCTGCGACCTCGTCGAAGCTGCCATAGCGCCAGCGTCGGGTGTACAGCCCCGTCGCGACACCGAAGAGACCCTGAGCGACGACGGCGACCAACCACGAACGTGCCGTCGCGTCGAACTCGAGCTCACCGACCGTGAAGTCGTATCGGCTGAACGTCGTGAGCGGGAGGGCGATCAACCAGACGAGGCAGTCGACCACGTAGTGAACGATCGGCAGCCGACGGCGCATGGCGTCGAGCGCGCGTCGCCACCGCTTCTCGTCGTTGTCACTCGTCATGATGTGCACTGCTTTCGATGGCGCATGCTCACAGTACTCCTGGATCGCCTCACGATCGTTGAGCCGATCGACACGGTATTCGCCCATTGATCGGTCGATCCGATGCCGTTCTTGATCGCAACTTGACGACTCGTTCCCGTCTTGCTCGCACTGGAACGCCTGGTGCGGGTCAAGTGCGCGCCGACACTCGGAATTGTTCGCCCTCCCGTCGCGTGCGGCGACGTGTTCACCACCCGTGGCCGTTCCGCCTGCTCGGACGGGCGTTTCTCACGGTGGGAGACCTCATGGCAATACGTCTTGTCGGACCCTTGAAGCAGTTCCAGTCACATTCGTGTTAAGTTGATTGACGTGAACTTTGCACAGCCGCAGGGCGCTACTCGCAACGACGAGGGATTCTCGTTGATCGAACTGTTGATCGTGATTGTGATTCTCGGGATCCTCGGCACGGTCGTGATCTTCTCGGTGCAGGGAATCCACGACCGAGGACAGGACGCCGGATGTGCACAGGACGCCCGGACTCTGGCGACCTCCGTCGAGGCCTACTTCGCTCAGGAGGGCAACACCACCCTCCCGCCAACGGGCAGCGGACCGGATCGCTATGAGCGGACATTGGTCGAGGCCGAACTCAGCCGCGAGATGTCGGAGTACTGGGACGTCGCCGCCGAGGGCTACCTCGTCAACGTCGCTCCCTGCTGACGGCCTTCAGGAAGACTCATGGCTCGCCGATACGTAGTCATGCCACGTGGCCGACAATCGCAGGGGATGAATCCGTTGAGCCCTTCGGCGGTGGTCGGGCTCGAGGGCGGCCGTGAGGTGGCTCGTCGGCGCCAGCGTCGCCGCCACCTGAAGGACAAGTCGATCGGCGCGGCCGGCGCGATCATCGCGGTCGCCGTGGTGGCCGCGGCCGCGTATGTCGGCTTCACGATCTACGACGAACAGCAGGCCAGCGACCGGCTCGAG
>CAXBAZ010000158.1:0-7582 GCA_963973395.1 uncultured Acidimicrobiaceae bacterium | reverse complement strand
TGTGGGACATCCCGTTCACGTCGGCATCGAGCTTCGTGCTGTTGATGTCGTCGTTGACGATGGTGCTCGCCGTCACCGCCGCCCAGCGCAAGGACGACCGCAACACCAGGCTGTGGCTCACCGTCACGGCGCTGCTGGGCTCGTTGTTCGTCGCCGGTCAGGTCTACGAGTTCACGACGTTCTACCGCGAGGGTCTCGGTTTCACCACCAGCCTGTTCTCGTCGAGCTTCTACACCCTCACCGGCTTCCACGGCGTGCACGTGTCGGTCGGCGTGATCATGCTCCTCGCGACGGTCGGCATGATCCTCAAGAACCGGATTCCGGGCGACAAGGCCGAGGTCGTCGAGCTCGTCGGGCTCTACTGGCACTTCGTCGACATCGTCTGGATCCTGATCTTCACCCTCGTCTACCTGATCCCTGCCTGATTCGAGAGCGACATGTCTGACATCACCGAAACCACCGAACTCGGCGAGGGATACGACCAGCCGAACGAAGCTGTCGAGGAAACCGTCGAGCACGGAGAGCACGCCGTCACCGACATCCCGGAGGATCATCCCGGTGAGCACTGGTCCGACCTGAAGTTCATCTATCTCGCGATCGGCCTGGCGGTCATCACCGCGATCGAGGTCGCACTCAGCTACATGGTCGACGACCTCGGCCCGGTGTTCCTGCCGGCGTTGCTGATCCTGATGCTGGTCAAGTTCTTCGCCGTGGTCATGTACTTCATGCACCTCAAGTTCGACAACGGCCTGTTCAGCCTGATGTTCTACATGGGGCTCGGTCTGGCGGTCGGCGTCTACCTGATCGCGTTGTTCACCTTCCAGTTCTTCAGCTCCTGAGAGGGGCGCCGACATGGCGCACACCAACCTGCTCGCCGTCGACACGACGGTCGATCCACTGGCGTTCCAGTGGCACCCCGAGGTCTGGCTCCTGGTCGGCTTCCTCGCTGCCGCGTACGTCTACATGGTGCGCGTGATCGGACCGCAGGCGGTTCCGACGGGCCAGCCCGTCGTGTCGCGGATGAACATCGTCGCATTCCCGCTGGCCATGCTGACGCTCTGGATCGCCTCCGACTGGCCGATGCACGACATCAGCGAGGAGTACCTGTACTCGGCGCACATGATCCAGCACATGATGCTGAGCTACTTCCTGCCGCCGCTCGCGCTGATGGCGACGCCGACGTGGCTCGCCCGGATCCTGCTCGGCGACGGCGGGATCCGCCGTGCGGTCGGGTTCCTGTCGAAGCCGGTCGTCGCCGGCGTGCTGTTCAACGCGATGGTCATGATCCTCCACATCCCGCTGCTCGTGAACGCCTCGCTCGACAACGGGGCGCTGCACTACGGCCTGCACGTGCTCGTCGTCGCGAGTTCGCTGCTGATGTGGATGCCGGTGTGCGGGCCGGTGCCCGAATTCCGGATGGGCATCCCGGGCGCGATGATCTACCTCTTCCTGCAATCGGTCGTGCCCACGGTGCCGGCCGCATGGCTGACGTTCGCCGAGGGCATCGTCTACGACGCGTACGACCAACCGCTGCGGCTCTGGGGCATCAGCGCCGTCAACGATCAGCAGCTGGCCGGGGCGGTCATGAAGGTCGCCGGCGGGTTCTTCCTGTGGTCGATCGTGATCTACCTGTTCTTCAAGAAGTTCGCCGTCCGTGACGACGAGGCCTACGAGTTCCGCCGTCGCGGCCGGATCCCGCCCGCCGAGATCGTCGGTCACGACGAGGCGCGGCTCACCACGGCCGACGTCGAGCGCGAGTTCGCCGCCTCCACGCCACCACCCGACGTCTGACCGTCATCCGACGTTGCCAGGCCGCACGTGGCGTCGGGCCGATCCTCATCGGGGTGCGGGACCGGGCGGACACTACGCTCACCCGTGTGATCGACGTCCGACTGCTTCGTACAGAATTCGACGACGTGCGCGCTGCGATCTCGCGCCGCCACGACGACGACGCACTCGACGCACTCGACCTGGCCCGTGATCTCGACGCCCGCGTCCGCGAGATCGGCGCCGAACGCGACGAACTCCGCTCCCGCGTCAACTCGATCTCCAAGGAGGTCGGGATGCTCCGCCGCGACGGAAAGGTCGACGAGGCCGAGACGCTGCAGGCCGAGAGCCGATCGATCGGGGAGACCGAGAAGAACCTGGATGCCGAACACGACGAGGTGAACGGTCGGCTCCGTGAGCTGCTGCTCGTGATCCCCAACGTGCCGTACGACGGCGCCCCCGATGGGAAGAGCGACGCCGACAACCCCGTCGTCACCGGTCCGTTCCTGCCTGACGCCTTCCCCGAGCACCAGCGCGTGCCGCACTGGGAGTCCGCGGTCGAGCTCGGCATCCTCGACAACGAGCGGGCGACCAAGATCGCGCAGGCGATGTTCACCATGCAGCGTGGAGCCGGGGCCACGCTCGCGCGGGCGCTGTGCCAGCTCGCCCTCGACCGCAACGCCGACGTCCACGAAGAGATCCGGGCACCGTCGCTCGTGTCCACTGCGACGCTCACCGCGACCGGACAACTTCCCAAGTTCGCCGACGACGCGTTCGCGATCGAACGCGACGATCTGTGGTGCAGCCCGACCGCCGAGGTGCCGCTGACGTCGATCTACGCCGGCGAGATCCTCGACGCCGCCGACCTGCCGAAACGGTTCATGGCCTACAGCCCGTCGTACCGTCGCGAGGCCGGTTCCGCCGGGCGCGACACGCGCGGCATGCTGCGCGCCCACGAGTTCGACAAGGTCGAGATCCTCGCGCTCGCCACACCCGAGCACGCTCCCGACCTGCTCGACGACATGGTGGCCCGCGCCGAGAGCCTGATCGTCGAGCTCGACCTGCCGTACCGGATCATCGAGATCTGCACCGGCGACATGGGTCAGAGCCATCATCGGAGCTTCGACATCGAGGTCTACGCGCCCGGCGCGGACGCCTGGCTCGAGGTCTCGTCGATCAGTTGGTTCGGCGACTACCAGGCACGTCGCGCGAACATCCGCTACCGGCCGGTCGACGCGGACGGGAAGCCGACGAAGGGCACCCGGTTCGTCCACACCCTGAACGGTTCGGCGCTCGCAGTGCCCCGGGTGTGGGCGGCGATCGTCGAGAACCACCGGAACACCGACGGGTCGATCAGCGTGCCCGAGGTACTGCGCCCCTACATGCGCGGCATCGAGCGGATCGAGCACGCGTAGATGAACCCGCCGGTCGATCGCCAGACGATGATCCGTGACCGTCGGGTGCAGTACGAGACCGCGGGTCTCGATGTCGCCGATGTTGCCGCCGACCCGATCGAGCAGTGGATGCGTTGGCACGACGAAGCCCTCGCTGCCGGGCTGGCCGAACCCAACGCGATGACGGTCTCGACCGTCGACGTGCACGGTGCTCCGGATGCGCGCATCGTGCTGGCCCGCGGCGTCGACCGCTACGGCTTCGTGTTCTACACCAACTACGAATCCGCCAAGAGCCGCCAGTTGAACGCACGACCCGTCGCCGCCGCGACATTCGGCTGGCTCGACCTGCACCGACAGGTGCGGGTGCGCGGCACCGTCGAGCGGGCGAGCGAGCGGGAGAGCGACGAGTACTTCGCGGGGCGCCCGCGCGAGAGCCAGATCGGGGCGTGGGCGTCGCCCCAGTCCGAGCAGATCGACGGTCGCGACGAACTCGACCGGTTGGTCGACGCGCAGCGTGTCGTGTACGAGACGGCCGACGTCGTGCCACGTCCGTCGTTCTGGGGCGGATGGCGCCTGGTGCCGAACGAGTTCGAGTTCTGGCAGGGACGGCCGAGTCGGTTGCACGACCGCATCCGCTACCGGCTCGTCGACGAGCACTGGCACATCACGCGGCTCGCCCCGTAGATGCCCAGCGCACAGGTGGTTTCGCTCCTGTTCATCCCGCCGGTCTGCCCCGTGACGCCGGTCTGCCCCGTGACGATCGGTCGTAGTTCGCCGATCGGCGCACGCGCTCGTGGCTGAACGTTTCCGAAACGGTGGCAACGGGTGTTTGACCCGGGGACGGTCCGGGTCCAACCTGTTGCCATGCAACAGGCAGCCACGCGTGTGCTGGTGGTCGACGACGAACCGACGGTTCGCGAGGTGGTCGTCGGCTATCTGCGGCGCGACGGTCACGACGTGCGCGAGGCGGACGACGGTTCGGCGGCACTCGAGCTCCTCGACTCGGAGCGGTTCGATCTCGTCGTGCTCGACATGATGCTGCCCGGCGTCAACGGCCTCGACATCCTCCGGCGAATCCGTGCGGCCGGGGACATGCCCGTGATCATGCTGACCGCTCGCTCCGAGGAGTCCGACCGCGTCGCCGGTCTCGAGCTCGGCGCCGACGACTACGTGGTCAAACCGTTCTCGCCGCGCGAGCTCGCAGCTCGTGTCAACGGGGTGCTGCGGCGGGCCGCGCCGAAGCCGGCGGCGGCGAGCGATCGGCTGGAGTTCGACGGTCTCGTCATCGACAACCGTTCCCGTGAGGTCGTCATGGGCGACCGGCTGGTCGAGCTGACCCCGAAGGAGTTCGACGTGCTGGCGCACCTCGCCGGGGCTCCGCGTCAGGTCTTCTCCCGCGCCGACCTGCTGCGCGACGTCTGGCAGTCGTCACCCGACTGGCAGGATCCGGCCACGGTCACCGTGCACGTGCGGCGCATCCGGAACAAGATCGAGGCGGACCCCGAGAACCCACGCTGGATCACGACCGTGTGGGGTGTCGGATACCGGTTCGAACCGTGACCGCCCCCATGAATCGTCACCGGATGAACCGCCTCGGCCGTCGGTTCATGTGGGCGTCGATGGGCGTCCTCGCGGTCGCGATGGTCATGATCGTGATCGCCGCGCAGCAGATGTTCATCGACGATCAGGACCTCGGCTTCCTGCTGTGGATCCTGATTCCCGCCACGATCGCCGCAGCGATCGTGGCGTGGCTGCTGTCGGCCCCGATCGCCCGCGACGCACGACGTTTGAGCGACGCTGCATCGCGCGTCGCGCGCGGCGATCTCGGAGCACGGTCGGGTGTGGTGCGCGGCGACGAACTGGGCGACGCGGCATTCGAGTTCGACCGGATGGTCGTGCGATTGGAGGCAGTCGAGAAGGAACGGACGCTGATGCTGTCGTCGATCTCGCACGACCTCCGGACACCGCTGGCTGCGCTCCGGGCCTCGGTGGAGGCGATCCGGGACGGTGTCGCGCCCGATCCGGACGCTTCACTGAAGGGGATGGAGCACCAGGTGCAGGCGCTCGCCGCGCTCGTCGACGACCTCGGACTCCACACTCGGCTCGCGAGTGGCACGCTGGCCATGCGACCGGCCCGGGTCGATCTGACCGAGCTCGCCGACGAGGCGGTCGAGACGCTCAGGCCGCTCGCAACGGCGAGCGGCGTCCGGTTGGCGATCGCCGCCGACGACCGGATCTCGCTCACCGCGGACGCGGCCCAACTCGGACGGGTGGTTCGCAACCTGATCGAGAACGCGATCCGTCACTCGCCGTCCGACGGCACCGTCACCGTCGAACTGGAGGTGAGCAGCGGCACCGCGGTGGTCCGTGTGATCGACGAGGGTGACGGCTTCCCACCCGAGCTCGGTGATCGGGTGTTCGAGCCGTTCACCCGCGGCGACCCGGCACGCGACGTGCGCACCGGTACCGCCGGGCTCGGGCTCGCGATCGCCGCCGCGATCGTCGATGCGCACGGCGGCACGATCTCGATCGACACCGTCGGTCGCATCGGTGGTGTGGTCGAGGTCCGCCTGCCGATGTAGGTGACGCACGGTGAGAATCGTGCGTTCGCCCTCTCGCAGCGTGAGTTCTCCGCCCGGAACCGGGCGAGGTCTTTACACTGTCGTGACTCCGGTCTAGCTTCCCGGGTGAGCGGTTCGCCGCTCATCGGCTCCTCGCGACCCACCCGCTTGGGAACGAGTGCAGCCGACGGGCATCCAAAGGTGTGGGGACGGTTCCGCCGATCGTCCCCACACTGCCTGTCGGCGTGAGCCGACGGTCCGGATGTGGCCGTCACCGATTTTTCGTAGACTGGCCTGAATGCGCACCCTCTCGCAGCCGCCCGCCGTGACACCCCAGGCCAACGACCCGTGCTGGTGCGGCAGCGGCCGTAAGTACAAGCGGTGCCACAAGAAGCTCGAGGGTCGGGTGTTGCCGGGCGAGGTGTCGCCGATGCGCACCGTGCCCGACCACATCGCCCGTCCCAACTGGGCCGACACGGGTGAACCCGTCTACTGGGACGAGGAGCGGGTGAAGTCACCCGAGATCATCGAGAAGATGCGCCACGCCGGCAAGGTCGGCGCCGAGATCCTCCGCCTGACCGGCGAGTACATGCAGGTCGGCATGACCACCGACGAGGTCGACGCCTACTGTCACCAGCTGTATCTCGACCGGGATGCCTACCCGAGCACGCTGAACTACAACCACTTCCCGAAGAGTCTGTGCACGTCGGCCAACGAGGTCATCTGCCACGGCATCCCCGACTCGCGGGTGATCCGCGACGGCGACATCATGAACCTCGACTGCACGGCGTACGTCGGCGGCGTCCACGGCGACACCAACGCGATGTTCCTGATGGGCGACGTCAGCGACGAGCACCGCGAACTCGTCCGGATCACCGAAGAATGCACGTGGAAGGGCATCGAGGCGATCCGTCCCGGCCGACCCATCAGCGACGTCGGACGTGCGATCGAAGATCATGCCCGTGCCCACAAGCTGGGCGTCGTGAAAGCATTCGTCGGCCACGGCATCGGCGAGCAGTTCCACACCGACATCCAGGTGCTGCACTACTACGACTCGCGCAACTCGATGATCATGCGGCCCGGCATGACCTTCACGGTCGAGCCGATGATCACGCTGGGTACCTGGCAGCACAAGATGTGGGACGACGACTGGACCGCCGTCACCGCCGACGGCAGATGGACGGCGCAGTACGAGCACACGTGCCTCGTCACCGACGACGGTGTCGACGTGCTCACCGGCGGTGAGGGGGCGGTCTCGCCGACCGCGCCGTGGAATCGCTGACCGAAATCGTTCGAACCGGGAACTCGTCGTCGCCGCCGATCGACCACTGGTCCATGCAACGACTCGGTTCCGTCCTCCTGGCTGCTGCGATCGTGCTGAGCGCCTGCGGTTCCGGTGACGACGACGTCACCGTTGCCGACGCCTGGTCACGGGCGAGCGCCCCGACGCAGACGTCGGGTGCGGTGTACTTCGACCTGACCGTCGCCGACGACGACACCCTCGTCGCTGCCTCGGTGCCGGCGTCGGTCGCGGTGGAAGCCGAGATCCACGAGGTCGTGATGGTCGACGACTCGTCCGAGGGTTCCCACGACATGAGTACCGACATGGACATGGACGAGGGCGGCCAGATGCGGATGCAGGAGTTGTCCGACGGGCTCGCGCTCACCGGTGGTGAGACGGTGTCGTTCGAGCCGGGTGGCTACCACGTGATGCTGCCCGAGCTCGCCGCGCCGCTCGAGGTCGGTGACGAGTTCGAGCTGACCCTCGAGTTCGCGAGTGCCGACGATGTCACGGTCACCGTCACGGTTTCCGAGACCGCCCCATGATGCACCGGGGCGCTGTGGCGGGCGTCGCGGTCA
>CAXBAZ010000157.1:0-7584 GCA_963973395.1 uncultured Acidimicrobiaceae bacterium | reverse complement strand
GGTGATGACGCCGGCACGGCGGGCGGCGGCTTCGACCCGCACCGTCTGCTCGGGTGTGCCGCCCACGGGCTTCTCGCAGAACACCGCCTTGCCGGCCTCGGCGGCCGCGATCGCGAGTTCTTCGTGCAGCATGTTCGGCGCGGTCACGTAGACGACCGCGACGTCGGGATGCTCGACGACCTTGCGCCAATCGGGCGTGGCCTCTCGGAAGCCGAACCCCTCGACCGCCTCGGTCCGACGATGCGGCACGTTGTCGCCACAGATGATCAGGTCGGTGTCGAAGGTGCGTTCGGGGAACAGCGACGAGATGCGCGCCGCCGAGCGCGAGTGGGCCTGACCCATCCAGCCGAAACCGATCACGCCGATTCCGAGCCGGCGGCGGGTACTCATGAGGCTGCTCCTGTGCTGGGGGACGACGTGGGCGTGTCGTGCGATGGGCGGGAGGCGATGAACTCGTCGACCTCGTCGGTCGTCGGCATCGCATCGGCACACGTGAGCCGGCCGGCGACGATCGCGCCGGCGGCGTTGCCGTACTCGACGGTGCGCACCAGATCCCATCCGCTGAGCAGGCCGTGACAGAACGCGCCGCCGAACGCGTCACCCGCGCCGAGCCCGCAGACGACGTCGACGGGGAACGGCGGAATGCGCTCGCGCACCCCGTCGGAGGATGCGACCATCACGCCGTCGCCACCGAGCTTGACGACGGCGATCTCCAGGCCACATTCGAGCATTCGATCCGCCGCCTCGTCGGGGTCGCGGGTGCCGACCGCGATCTCGCACTCGTCGCGGTTGCCGATCGCGATCGTGACGTGATCGAGCATCGGCGCGATCTGTTCGGTGGCCGCCGCCGGCGAATCCCAGAACATCGGACGCCAGTCGAGGTCGAGCACCGTGTGGGAGCGTCGCCCGCGTGCACGCAGGAGTTCGGTGACCGTCGAACGGCTCGGCTCCCACGCGAACCGCGACGCCGGCACCCAGAACAGCGGCACCTCCCGCACGACGTCGACGTCGACGTCGTCGACGCGCCGATTCTGATCGGGTGCACGCGGTTCGCGGTAGAAGATGATCGTCGGATCCTCGGGCGGATCGAGCTCGGCGAACGCGAGCGGTGTCTTGAGGACGGGGTCGGTCGTGATCCATCGCGTGTCGACGCCGAACGTGTGCTCGAGCGCGTGTGTGATGTAGCGGCCGAACTCGTCGTCGCCGACCTTGGTGACGGCGGCGGCACGATGGCCGAGCCGAGCCGCTGCGACGGCGACGTTGGTCGACGTGCCACCGACCGACTTGCGCAGCGTCGTGACCTCGGTCATCGACACCCCGACCTGCTCGGCGTAGAGGTCGACGCTGACGCGTCCGATCGTGAGCAGTTCGGGGATCGACATGGCGGGGGTGCCGATTGCTCAGCCCTCCGAGGTGGTGCCGGCGGCCTCGAGTTCGTGCTCGAGGGCGTCGAGCTCGGCACCGCCCGCCATCAGGTGCGTGAGCTCGTCGATCGAGATCTCGCTCTTGGCGAACGAGCCCATCGAATGACCACGATTGAGGATCAGGAAGCGGTTGCCGACCGGGTACGCATGGCGCGGGTTGTGGGTGATGAAGATCACCGCAAGTCCCTGACGGCGCGCCTCGACGATGCGCTTCAACACGACGCCCGACTGCTTGACCCCGAGCGCCGACGTCGGCTCGTCGAGGATCAGCACCTTGGCACCGAAGTAGCCGGCACGGGCGATCGCCACCGACTGCCGCTCGCCACCCGACAGCGTGCCGACCGGCTGCTCGGTGTCGCGGATGTCGATGCCCATCTTGCCCATCTCCTCCTTCGCGATGCCCTTGGCGCGGTCGACGTCGAGGCGCTGGAACGGGCCCCACCCCTTGGTCGGTTCGGCGCCGAGGAAGAAGTTGCGCCACACCGACATCAGCGGCACCATC
This sequence comes from uncultured Acidimicrobiaceae bacterium, assembly GCA_963973395.1. Taxonomy (GTDB): domain Bacteria; phylum Actinomycetota; class Acidimicrobiia; order Acidimicrobiales; family Ilumatobacteraceae; genus Ilumatobacter. Next base: position 5,658 of record CAXBAZ010000157.1, on the reverse strand, counting down.
GCGAGGTCCTGGTACACGGTCGCGATCCCGCTCGCGAGCGCGTCGCGCGGGGTGGTGAACCGAACCTCCTCGCCGTTCAACCGGATCGAGCCTTCGGACTGCTGGTGCACGCCGGCGAGGATCTTGATGAACGTCGACTTGCCGGCACCGTTGTCGCCGAGCACGCAGGTGACCTCGCCCGCGTTCACGTAGGTGCTCACGTCGCGCAAGGCGATGATGTTGCCGTAGTACTTGGAGATGTTGTCCAGCTCGAGCAGGTGTGGCTCAGCCATGATGGGGCTCCTCTCGTTCGGGCGTTCGTTCGGGCGTTCGTGCCCTGGTGCGATCTGGTCGGACGGCGATCATCGGCGGAACGTCTCCGCTCGCGTACGGATCGCTCGGTTGGCGATCACCGCGAGCAGCAGGATCACGCCGAGGAACAGGAACTGCCAGTCGGAGTTCCAGCGCGAGAACGGGATGCCGAGGGTGCCCATCGCGACGATGAGAGCCCCGATCGCCCCGCCCAGTGCGGTGCCGTACCCGCCCGTCAGCAGTGTGCCGCCGACCACGGCGGCGATGATGTATTCGAACTCGAGCCCGTTGCCGGTGTTCGCCTGGATCGTGTTGAGCCGGAACGCGAGCAGCATGCCGACCAGCCAGGCGGCGCCCGACACGAGCATGAACAGCGAGGTCTTGGTGCGGGCGGCGGGCACGCCCACCTGGCGGGCGGCTTCCTTGTTGCCGCCGACCGCGAAGGTCCAGCTGCCGAACTTCGTCTTGCCGAGCACCCACACCATCGCCGCGGTGAAGCCGATGAACCAGACGTTGCGCATGCTGAACTTCGCCTGCGCGAGGCCGGCTTCGATCTCGGCGTCGACGGTGAAGAGCAGTTTGACGCCGAATCCGATCACGGCCAGCACGATCCCCGCCAGGATGAGGCGGCTGCCGAGCTTGTCGGCCGCTCGGTGCGTCTCGGCTCGCTCGACGAAGAACATCCCGAGCACCGCCCAGACGAACTGCACCAGTGCCAACGCCAGCACCACCGAGAACGCCTCGGCACGGAATTTGACCGACTCGGACTGGGCCTGGCCGACGAAGGCGACGGCGACGAGCGACCCGCTGATCAGCATCGAGACGACGAACTTGGTGGCCGGGCTCACGCTGCGGGCGCGAGTGGCACCGACCACCAACGAGGTGAAACCGACGATCCCGAACAGCAGGATCAGCGTCGCCCGGAAACCCTGCTTGGTGAAGGGGAAGATCAGCGAACTGGTGTCGCTCGAATCCCAGGCGATCGAGGCCAGGAATGCGGCCAGCAGACAGGCAAGTCCGACGCCGACCGGCGCGAGCACCGTCGGCGTGAAGTGGATGCCGCCGCGATCGGTGAGCGGTTCGAACCGCCACGTCGCGAACCCGTGGAGTGCGACCAGCGTGCCGACCGCGATGACCGCGGCGCCGATCCAGTTGCCGGCGGTGTCGTCGGTGACGTGGAGCACGACGACCCCGGCGACGGCGACGGCGAGGCCGAGGGCGAACTGCACCAGTCCGGCCGGGCGGAGCCGCTCGCGACGATGGGAGAAGTGCATCTCGTGGACGGCGAGCGTGATCAGCGCGACGGCGGCGAGCACACCGATGGTGTAGATGGTGTCGCGCGCTCCGAGTTGGTGGGTCGTGCGGTCCCACTCGGCAGCGAAGATCGGTTGGAAGAACTCGTAGCCGTCGGCGTCGCGGAGGTCGCCCGCCTGGATCTGGTCGACGATCAGCTTCGAGAAGCCCAGCTTCGCCCCGCGGAGGACGAAGAACGTGCCGAGGGTGACGATGAAGCTCGGCAGCTTCGTGCGCTCGACCATCCATCCGTTGAAGAACCCGAGGCCCATCGCGATCAGGAACGACAGCGGGATCGCGATGCCGAGATGCAACCCGGCCCCGCCGAACTCCGCGGCCTCCTTCGACAGCAGGATCACCAGGATGCCCATCGCCCCGGTGTTGGCTCCCGACGAGAGGTCGAACTCGCCGCCCACCATCAGCATCGAGACCGCAACGGCCATGATGCCGAGCGTCGACGCCGTGTCGATGATGTTGGACGCGCCGTTGGCGGTGCCGAAGGGGACACTGACGGCCCAGAAGAACGCCCAGATGCCGACGGCACCGATGATCGCGCCGATCTCGGGCCGGATGAAGAGGCGTTGGAAGACGCCTCGGTAGGCGAGGCGTTCGTCGCCCCCCACGGCCATGGCGTTGGTCGCATTGGCGACGGACGAGTCGGACATCGTGTTGTTTCCCCCGGGGTCGATCGGATTGACGTGCAGAACGGGGGCCGGCCGGTCGGCCGACCCCCGTTCGTGCGGATCTAGCTGGTCACACGCCGATCAGCGCGTGCCGGCGTCGACCAGTGCCGCCACTTCGGCGGCGTTCTCGGGCGTGATGAAGCCCGGACCGGTCAGGATCGGCTGACCGCCACCAGCGGTGTTGAGGTTGGTGACGTTCAAGTACAGGAGCAGGATCGGCAGGTAACCCTGCAGGTACTGCTGCTGGTCGACCGTGAACGCGATGTCACCGGCTTCGATGGCGGTGATGATCTCCGGGGTGACGTCGAAGCCACCGATGCCGGCCAGCTCGCGGCCGGCGTCCTCCGCGGCGCGCAGGCCGGACATGGCGATCACCGGACCGGTACCCATGAAACCGTCGATGTCGGGGTCGGCCTGGAGGGCCGCCGAGATCGCGTTCTGCTGGGCGGTCTGGTCGGCGTCGAGTCCGACGAACTCGGAGACGACCTCACCACTGAACGTGTCGGCGAGACCGTCGCAGCGCTCTTCGAGTGCCACGTTCGACTCTTCCTGGCGACCACAGAAGATCTTGGTCGCACCCAGGTCGTTGAACCGCTCCCCGGCGCCCTGGCCGGCGATGAACTCGGTCTGACCGACGTGGGTGAGTGCACCGATCTCCTGGTACTGGTTCACACCGGAGTTGAGCGTGATCACCGGGATGCCCTGTTCGACGGCACCCTGCAGCGGGCCGACCAGCTGATCCGGGCTGGGCAGCGACGACGCGATGCCGTCGGAGCCCTCGGAGATCGCCTGGTCGATGAACTGGACCTGCGCCTCGGGATCGTTGTTCGAGCCCAACCAGACCATCTCGACGCCGAGATCCTCGGCGGCGGCCTCGGCCCCACGCTGGAGGACGGACCAGAACGGGCCGTCGTCGGAGTGGGTGACCATGTGGAACGTCAGATCGGATCCCTGGGAAGCGTCGACCGTGTCGTCGCCCGTGGCGGCACCGGTGTCCTCACCACCTGTGTCGTCGCCGGTGGCGGCACCGGTGTCCTCACCGCCGGTGTCGTCGGCGGTGGATTCGGAATCGCCGGTGTCGTCGGCCGTGTCGTCGTCGCCGCCACAGGCGGCAGCGACGAGTGACAGCGCGGCGATCGGCACCAAAATGGTACGCAATTTCTTCATACGGGTATGTCCCCCTTGTTGTGTGTTTCGAGCGGTGTGTCGATCGTCTTCGCGACCGACTGGAGATACGCGACGCTGCTCCGGACGTCGCGAACCGGGCCGTCGCCGTCGGCCGGGAGGCCGTCGGTGAGAGCGGCGTCTTGTTCGATCACGTAGCGGCCCTGATAGCCGGAGGCCTCGAGGGCGCGCACGACCTCGGCGATCGGAGCCCCGCCGTCGCCGAGCGGCGGGAAGATCCCCGCCTGGACGGCCTGCATCAGCGTCAGCTCGTCACGGTTCAGTGGTTCGATCAACCCCATGGTCACATCCTTCAGATGGACCAGCACGACCCGGTCGACGTGGTCGACCGCGAATGCGAGTGGATCCATCCCCCCGATCAGCATGTGCCCGGTCTCGAGCACGAAACCGACGTTAGTCGAGTCGAGCACCCGCTCGATCTCCGGAGCGGTCTCGACGACCGAATCGACGTGGGGGTGGAACGCCTGCACGAGCCCACGTTCACGACACAGTTCGTCGAGGAGCTCGAGGTTGGCGAACAGGGTGGTCCAGTCGGCATCGGTCAGTTCGGGGCGCTGCCAGTCGTCGGGGTCGCTCACCGCACACGTCACGAAGTGCGTGGCGCCGGCGGCCGCGAGACGATCGGCGCTGGCGGTGGCCAGAGCGAGCATCTCGTCGGTGCGGGCCGCATCGTGCAGACAGAGCGCGTTGAAACCGCCGGTGAGCTCCATCCCGAACCGGTCGAGGAGGGTTCGGAGTTCGTCGGGATCGGTCGGCAGGTAGCCGATCGATCCGAGCTCGGTCGCGGTGAGGTCGAGTTCGACCATCTCGCGCAGCACACGCTCGACCGGCAGCTGCGCGCCCCATCCCGGGACCTCACAAATTCCCCATGAGATCGGCGCGGAACCCACGCGATCCAACAACGTGCTCGTCAACTGATTCCCCTCGGCGTTAGAGCGCTCCAATGATCGGAGCGCACACATCCTTGTGCTTGTATCGGTGCAAGTCAAGCTGGGCAGGGAGGCCATGGCGAAACCCACGATGGACGACGTCGCTCGGCGGGCCGGGGTCTCCCGCGCGCTCGTCAGCCTGGTCATGCGCGATTCCGACAAGGTGAGCGACCGCTCGCGGGCCGCCGTGCTCGACGCGGCGACCGCCCTCGGGTACCGACCGAACCTCAACGCCCGGCACCTCGCGAGCAAGCAGACCCGCACGCTCGGACTCGTCATCAACGACCTGCACAACCCGTACTTCGCCGGCGTCGTCGACGGTGTCAAAGCCGCAGCCGACGAGTTCGGGTATCGACTGCTGCTCAACAGTGCGTTCCTCTCCGACCGCGACGAGGTGGCGGCGCTCGAGACGTTCATCGACTTCGACGTCGACGGTGTCATCCTCACCGGAGCCCGGATCAGCATGGGGGCGATCGAGACCGTGGCGCGGTCGGTTCCCGTCGTCGTCGCCAGCCGGCCGATGGGTTCCAAGCTGGTCGACACCGTCAACAACGACGACATCGCCGGCGCCCGTCTCGTGGTCGAGCACCTCGTCGAACTCGGGCATCGGCACATCGTCCACGTCGACGGCGGACGTGGCGCCGGTGCGAGTCAGCGACGGGCGGGCTACACGCGGGCGATGGAGGCGGCGGGGCTCGAGCCGCGCATGTTCCGCGGCGCGTTCACCGAGGCCAGCGGGGTCGACGCGACCCGTCGAGTGCTCGCCGACCGCCGTCCGACGACCGCGGTGTTCGCCGGCAACGACATGAGCGCGCTCGGTGCGCTCGACGCGCTCGACGACGCCGGTCGTCGTGTGCCCGACGACATCTCGCTCGTCGGGTACGACAACACGTTCGTCGCCGCGCTGCGCCACGTCGGCTTGACCACCGTCGACCAGGGCCGTGATCACATCGGCCGACTCGCGGTGGAGATGCTCATCGAACGGATCGAGCGCGGTCGCATCGAGGCCCGCCACGTCACGCACCCGCCGACGCTCATCGTGCGCGAGACCACGGCGCCGCCACCGGCCGGCTGATCAGAGGTTCTGGCCGATGCGGATCACGTTGCCGCTCGGGTCGACGAACGAGAACTCGCGCATGCCCCACGGCATGTCGGCCACCGGCCCGATCTCCGCCTCGCCCGTCGCCGCCAGCGCCGCACGCCACCCGGCTGCATCGTCGACGTGGATGTAGACAGCGGTGAGGCTCGCACCGGGTTCGAGACCGGGCGCCACGCGC
>CAXBAZ010000156.1:0-7619 GCA_963973395.1 uncultured Acidimicrobiaceae bacterium | reverse complement strand
ACGACCGTCGGCCGACCGGCGAGACGCGTTGTCGCGTCGACGCCCGGTGTGATCGTGAACGGATCCTGAGAGGTGTCGACGATGGACGGACTACGACCCGCACCCGGCGACATCACCAGGCTGGCCGACATCAGCAGCCACTGGGCTCGCGTGGCACCCGACCGTGTCGCGCTCACGGCGGGGGACCGGTGCTGGACCTACGGTGAGATCGACACCGAGGCGCAGCAGGTCGCGCACGGCCTCATCGAACTCGGGGTCGGAGCCGGTGACCGGATCGCCTACCTCGACCGGAACACCCCCGAGTACTTCATGCACCTGTTCGGCGGTGCCAAGGTCAACGCCGTCTCGGTGGCGGTCAACTGGCGGTTGGCGCCGCCGGAGATGGAATACATCATCGACGACGCCGACGCGAAGATGCTCTTCGTCGGCGAGGAGTTCCTCGGCCACCTCGACCGGATGACCCTGCCGAAGATCGAACTCGTGGTGGTGATGGGCGACCCGGGTGGCAGCGGTCACGTGCGCTACGACGACTGGGTCGCCGGCTTCGACCCGGTGCAACCCGACGTGCCGATCGCCGGCACCGACACCTGCTATCAGCTCTACACATCGGGCACCACGGGCCTCCCGAAGGGCGTCGAACTCACGAACGACAACTTCATGTGCACGATGGACACCGGTCGCGAGGCATGGCGGTTCGACTCGACGGCGGTGAACCTGGTCGCGATGCCGCTGTTCCACATCGCCGGCAGCGGGTGGGCGCTGGCGGGCATGGTGAACGGAGCGCACACCGTGATGACGAAAGAGGTCGACCCGAGGGAGATCATCGAGTTGATCCCGAAGTTCGGCATCACCCACGCATTGCTGGTGCCGGCCGTGTTGCAGTTCGTCCTCGCCGTTCCGGGCGCCTCCGACGCCGACTTCTCGTCGATGCGCACGCTCGTCTACGGGGCGTCGCCGATCAGTGAAGCGGTGCTCGTCGGATCGATGGCGCTGTTCGGTTGTGACTTCGCCCAGGCGTACGGCCTCACCGAGACCACCGGTGGAGTGGTCCAACTCGACCCGGGCGATCACGACCCGGGCGGCGAGCGCGCCCACCTGCTCCGGGCCGCCGGTCGGCCGTGGGGCGACGTCGAGCTCAGGATCGTCGACGTCGAGACACACCGCGACCTGGCCGACGGCCAGGTCGGCGAGGTGTGGGTCAGGTCGAACCAGGTGATGAAGGGGTACTGGAAGAACCCCGGAGCCACCCGCGACGCGATCGTCGACGGCTGGTTCCGCACGGGGGACGCGGGCTACCTGCGCGACGGATACCTGTACATCCACGATCGGGTCAAGGACATGATCGTGTCGGGCGGCGAGAACATCTATCCCGCCGAGATCGAGAACGCATTGATGCGTCACGACGGCGTTGCCGATGTCGCCGTGATCGGCATCCCGAGCGACCAGTGGGGCGAGACGGTGATGGCGCTGATCGTCCGTTCCGTCGCCGATCTCGACGAACACGACGTCATCGACTTCGCCCGCACGCAGCTGGCGGGCTACAAGGTGCCGCGCTCGGTGCGATGGGTCGACGCGCTGCCGCGGAATCCGTCCGGCAAGGTCCTCAAGACCGAACTGCGGGCACCGTTCTGGGAGGGCCACGACCGGCAGGTGAACTGAGCCGGAGGGGGTCGGACCCCCGCCGGCTCACCCTCCGGTCACGGTACGTCGAGGTCGAGGTCGACCATCAGTTCGTTCGCCAACTGCTCGAGTGCGGTGCGGAGTGAATCGACGTCGCTGTCCGCCGCGAGTTCGAGTTCGGCGGTGGCCTCGAAGAGCAGCCCGCCGGCCATCGGTGCTTCGCGGGTGGCGGTGGCCAACGACTCGATGTTGACGTCGTGCGCCGCCAACACGGCGCTGATGTCGGTGACGATGCCCGGCCGATCGGTGCCGAGCAGGTCGAGGGTCAGACGCCGTCGTTCGCCCCGCTCGTCGGAGCCTCCGGCGTCACCGGCCCGCTGGACCGTGACGTCGAGGAGCCCGCGGAGCGGTTGCAGCGCATCGGTGAAGTCGTCGACACGTTCGTCGGGCACGGTGACGAGCACGATGCCGGCGAACTTGCCGGCCAGCTCGGCCATCTGGCTGCGTTCCCAGTTGCCGCCGTGGTTCGTGACCGCCGCGGCGACGGCGCTGACCAGCCCTGCTCGGTCGTCGCCGATCAGCGTCAGCACGAGCGGGGTCATCGCCGCATCGTACGCGCCGGAACGACGGCCGTCGCCCACGCGGTGACTGGACGGCGTGGAGGAGCGGTCTGCGATACTTCGTCGATGGCCGATCAGCTCGATCCGATCAGTCTCGATCCGATCAGTGTCGTCGAGCAGTGGCAGCAGCGGGCCTGGGGCGAGTGCGATCTCAGCGCGGTCGACCAACTCGTGGCCGACCCGATCATCCGGCACGGCCCTGCCGGCACCGAACGTCGCACACATGCCGAGCTGAAGCGGGATCTCAAGAGCTATCAGCGTGCGCTCGGGTCGGCCGAGGTCGTGGTGCACGACCGTGTCGTCGACGGTGACCGGGTCTGGAGCCGGACCACGATGAACGGCGCCAACATCGACACCGGTGAACCTCGCACGTTGCAGTGGCTGCAGATCCACCGGGTCGTCGACGGCAGGATCGTCGAGTTGTGGTCGCTGTACGCGTCCGACGTGAAGTGGTGAGGAGCCACGCGTTCATGCGAGCGACACGGCGTCGCCGAACCGCTGACGCGTCCGCCGACTGACCGTCAGGAACACGAGCATCGTCGCGATCACCGTGACGCCCATGATCGCCAGCGTCTCGCGCAGTCCGATCCGATCGGCGAGGGCGCCGAGCGGGAGTGCTGCCATCCCGAACCCGCTGAACGACAGCATCATCAGGCTCTGCACACGACCGTGGAACTCGAGGTCGGAGAGGGCCAGCACGAGTGAGTTGTTCATCGCCTGGAAGCCGGCGGACGCGGCGCCCACCGCGGCGATCGCCGGCACGGACGCCAGATAGCCGGGGGCGACCGCCAGCACGATGAGCGCCACCCCGAACAACAGTCCGCAGACGGCCTGGATCTTCCACGCCGCGCGACCCGTGCCGCGTCCGGCGATGTAGGCCGACACGCCGACGGCTCCGACCGCCGACGCGGCGGCGAGGAAGCCGTAGCCGGCGGAGCCCACGCCGAGGACCTCGGTCGAGAAGCGTGGCAGGAAGGCGACGAACGGGAACCCGACCATCACCGCGACGAACGAGACGATCACGAGGTTGGCGACGTGCCGCCGCTCCCAGACGTATCGGAGGCTGTCGGTGAACTCCGCGCGGGCGGTCGTCGAGAGGCCGTCGCGGCGGGGGAGACCCGGTGGCAGCGCCCGACAGGCGACGAAGGCAATTGCGCCGAGCGCGGCCGAGAAGTAGTACACGCCGGAGGTCCCGATCCAGGCGATGCCGATGAACATGCCGGCGATCGCCGGTCCGACGATGCGGGCGCCGTTCATGCTCATCTGGCCGAGCACGATCGCGTTCGAGATGAGTCCGTGGCCGACCACCTCGCCGGTCAACGCCATGCGCGCCGGGACCAGGAAGGAGAACGCCGTCGCCTGCATCGCCGAGGTGGCGAGCAGCATCCAGTACTCGACGAAACCGAACGACACGGCGAGCGCGATCCACAGCGCGCTCGCGGTGAGCAGTGCGTTCGTGATGTACAGGATGTTGCGTTTCGAGTACCGGTCGGCGGCGACGCCACCGAGCGGTGTCGCGATCAGCATCGGCACGCCGAAGGCCATGAACACGCCACCCAGACCGGTGTTCGAGCCGCTGAGCTCGTTCGCCAGCCAGCCGCGGGCGATGGCCTGCGCCTGCGTCGCCACGAATCCGAACGCGCCGATCGTGAACAACGTGCGGTAGCCGGCGATGCGCAGCGAGGCGTAGGTGTCGATCCGAACCCGTTCGCGAGACGACGCGGTCGGTTCAGGCATCCGGCCAGTCTTGTCCACCCACGTCACGGGATCGCAGATGGCCGGATCGACGGCGGACCGCACCGTCGATCCGCCCTGGTGGTGTTCCCACCAGGGAGCGCACCGTTTCGGTCGATACGATGGCACCATGTCCGAACAGGTGTCGATCACTGGGTCGTTCCCCGTCAAGCGGGGTCTCGCGGAGATGCTGAAGGGTGGCGTCATCATGGACGTCGTCACCCCCGACCAGGCCAAGGTGGCCGAGGACGCAGGAGCGACCGCGGTCATGGCGCTCGAACGCGTACCTGCCGACATCCGCCGCGACGGTGGCGTGGCGCGCATGAGCGATCCCGACATGATCCAGGGCATCCAGGAGGCCGTGTCGATCCCCGTCATGGCCAAGGCGCGGATCGGTCACTTCGTCGAAGCACAGATCCTCCAGGCGCTCGGTGTCGACTTCGTCGACGAGTCCGAGGTGCTCACGCCGGCCGACGAGGCGCACCACATCGACAAGTACGCGTTCACGGTGCCGTTCGTGTGCGGCGCGACCAACCTCGGTGAGGCGCTGCGCCGGATCTCCGAGGGTGCCTGCATGATCCGATCGAAGGGCGAGGCCGGCACCGGCAACGTGATCGAAGCCGTCCGTCACCTCCGCAGCATCATCGGCGACATCAAGAAGATCGGCCAGGCCGACTCGGCCGAGCTGTTCGAATGGGCCAAACGGCTCCAGGCGCCACTCACGCTCGTGCAGGAGATCGCCGAGACCGGCAGCCTTCCCGTCCCGCTGTTCTGCGCCGGCGGACTGGCCACGCCGGCCGACGCCGCCCTCGCCATGCAGCTCGGCGCGGAAGCGGTGTTCGTCGGCTCGGGCATCTTCAAGAGCGACGAACCCGAGCGCCGCGCCGCCGCCATCGTCGAGGCCACGACACACTTCAACGATGCGTCGATCCTCGCCAAGGTCAGCCGCGGGCTCGGCGCCCCGATGACCGGCATCGGCATGGACGAGATCAACCAGCGGTACGCCGACCGCGGTTGGTGACGTCGGCGACGACATGATCGGCGTGCTCGCTCTGCAGGGTGCGTTCCGCTCGCACCAGGCGCTGATCGAACAACTCGGCCGGCCGACCCTCCAGGTCCGGACCCCGGCACAACTCGAGCAGGTCGATGCGCTCGTGATGCCGGGCGAATCGACCACGATGTCGAAGCTGCTCACCACGAGCGAACTGTTCGATCCGCTGGCTGCGCGTCTCGCCGAAGGGATGCCGGCGTTCGGCACCTGCGCCGGGATGATCCTGCTCGCGTCCGAGGTGCTCGACGGGCGACCCGACCAGCGGTCGTTCAGCATGATCGACATCACCGTGCGGCGCAACGGCTACGGACGCCAGCTCGACAGCTTCGAGACCGATCTCGCCGTGCCGGGGTTGGGGATCGGCGCCGATCGATTCCACGGCGTGTTCATCCGTGCCCCGAAGGTCACGCGGGTCGGAACCGACGTCGAGATCCTGTCCGAGCACGCGGGTGTCCCTGTACTGCTGCGCCACGGACCGATTACCGTGGCATCGTTCCATCCCGAGCTGGCGCACGACCCGAGACTGCACGCCCAGTTCCTCGACAGCTTCCTCACCACATCGCAGACGGAGATCTGACATGTCCGGCCATTCCAAATGGGCAACCATCAAGCACAAGAAGGGCGCCGCCGACGCCAAGCGTGGCAAGTTGTTCGCCAAGTTGGCGCGACAGATCGAAGTCGCCTCGCGTGCCGGCGGCGGTGACGTCGACATGAATCCGACGTTGCGGACGGCCGTGCAGAAGGCGAAGGGCGCGTCGATGACCAACGACGCGATCGACCGTGCGATCAAGCGCGGCACGGGGGAGAGCGGCGGCGAGTCGTACGAAGACATCATGTACGAGGGGTACGCACCCGGGGGCGTCGCCCTGTTGATCGACGTGCTCACCGACAATCGCAACCGGACGAGTGCCGACCTCCGCAACATCCTGTCGAAGATGGGGGGATCAATGGCCGAACCGGGAGCGGTGGGTTGGCAGTTCTCGCGGCGCGGTGTCGTGCTCGTCGAAGGATCGGTCGACGAGGACGAGTTGATGCTCGCCGCGCTCGAAGCCGGCGCCGACGACGTGTCCGGATCCGGCGATGCATGGACGGTCACGTGTGACCCGAGCGACACGTTCGAGGTCAAAGAGGCGCTCGAGGCAGCGGGATACACGGTCGTGTCGGCCGACATGCCGATGGTCAGTGACAACCTCGTACCCGTCGATTCGGTCGAGGACGCGAAGAAGCTCCTCCGTATCCTCGATGCGATCGAGGACAACGACGACGTACAAGACGTGTACTCCAACTTCGACATCAGCGATGACGTGATGGAGGCGGCCTCAGCATGAGGTGTTCGTCCAACTTCGACGCCGTGACGATCAGGACCGACGACGTGATGGAGGCGGCCTCGGCATGACGTGTTCGTCCAACTTCGACGCCGTGACGATCTGGACCGACGCCATGACGGAAGCGGCCGCCGCGTGAGTGTCGGTGTCGGCGATCGTGCCCCCGGGTTCAGCCTGCCGGGGCCCGGCGGGTCGACCGTGTCGTTGTCCGACTACGCCGGACGCCCTGTCGTCCTGGTGTTCTATCCGGGCGACGATTCGCCGGTGTGCACCAAACAACTCAACGCGTACAACGACGGACTCGACCAGTTCGCCGCGCTCGACGCCCAGGTCGTCGGGATCTCGGCCCAGGACGTCGCCAGCAAGGAGGCGTTCGTCGCCAAGCACGGGTTCGACTTCCGGTGCACGTCGGCGCCGGCGGCACGCACGCCGTCGACGAGGCGCGGCGCCGATCGGTCGTTCCACGGCCATTGATCGCACGTCCGCCGCCGGGGTGGATCTCGAAGTGGAGGTGGGCGACGCCGGCGTTGCCGGCGCGGCCAGGCTGTCGATCATCATCGCCGCCATCGCCATCGCCATCGCATTGCTCGCCGACACCGACAAAGAGGTCGCCGCCGCCTACGGGACGCTGGGCCCGATCGGCTTTCCGCGGCGCAGCACGTTCGTCATCGACGCCGAGGGTGTGATCCGCTACGCCCATCGGGCGATCGCGGGACTGACGTTCCGGCCGGTGAGCGAACTGATTCAAGAACTCGACAAGCTTCGCTGAATCCGAGGATTTGACGTTTACTTTGCATAATCCGGGGGTTATGTTCCTGCTGTCCATCCGAACGTGAAGTTTCGGGTAACTACGTCAGGAAAGTGTGAAGTCCCGTTGTGGGACGCATCCAGCGATGACCCCTCAGAACTCTGCCCGCCGCGACAGCGGCCTGTCGTTGATCGAACTCCTCTGCGTGATCGTGGTGCTCGGCGTGCTCGCGACCATCGTCGTGCTCTCCGTCGGAGGCACGAGTGACCGGGCGTCGGTCGCGGCGGCGAGTGCCGACGAGGCCGCCCTGGTCACGGCACTCGAGGCGTACCACGTGCGCAACGGCCACTACGTCACCGAGGACCTCCTGGTGCAAGCGGGTCTGCTCCGCTCCGAGTCACTGCTGTGGGACGTCGTGATCGACGATGTGTCCGACCGTTTCACGCTGGTGGCCGCCGTCGGGAGCGACGACACGGACGCCACGGACGAAGTGGACGCCACGGACGAAGCGGACGACACCG
>CAXBAZ010000155.1:0-7638 GCA_963973395.1 uncultured Acidimicrobiaceae bacterium | reverse complement strand
TGTCCGCCCTGATCATGCAGGGCCATTGAAGCGGATTCGGCGGCGACGCACGCACGTCGCCGCCGAATCTCTCCGGTCAGCGGTTGCGGAGCGAGTCGCGGATCTCCGTCAGGAGCTCGATCTCGGTGGGCCCCGCGTCGGTGTCGGTCGCCGGATCCTTCCACCTGTTGTACGCCTTGACGACCAGGAACAGGATGAAGGCGACGATCACGAACACGAACACGGCGTAGATCACGGCACCGATGCTGATGAAGGCGTCACCGATGTCGAACCCGATGCTGAACACGCTGCTCTCTCCGAAGATCGCGGCGATGATGGGTGTGATCACCCCTCCGATGATCTGGTCGACGATCTCCTTGAAGTACAGCGCCATGACGAGGCCGACGGCGATGAGAACGACATCGCCCTTGTTGATGAAGTCTTTGAACTCATCGATCATGTTCTTCATGTGAACTTTGGTCTCCTTCTTGAATTCGTCCCCCGGCGGAGATTCAACCACACCGGCACGCGACCGATGTGCGACCGACCCACCTTCGCCGTCGACGGGAACTCGGTACCGAGCGGTTCCCGGGCCGCTGGTACGGTTCCCTCGCTCATGGCTCAGCAGTACGACCTCGTCATCATCGGCCTCGGGTCGGGCGGTACCCTCGCCGCCGAGTTCGCGGCCGGCGAGCTCGGCCTCCGGGTGGCCGCCGTCGAGCGCGGCCGCATCGGCGGCGACTGCCTCTGGACCGGCTGTGTCCCGTCGAAGGCACTGATCGCCAGTGCGCGGGTCGCCCACACGGTGCGCCACGCCGCCGACTTCGGCATCGGGAGCAGCGGTCCCGAAGTCGATCTGGCCGCCGTCTGGAATCGGATCAAGGCGGTGCAGGCCGACATCGCCACGACCGACGACTCCGTCGACCGGTTCAGGGCGCTCGGCGTCGACGTCGTCACCGGGACGGGTCGAATCACGGGCTACCGGCAGGTCACCGTCGAGACCGACGACGGCACCAGGCAACTCGACACGCGCTACACGCTCGTGTGCACGGGCAGCCGCCCTGCGATCCCTGCGATCCCGGGTCTCGACTCCGTCGACTTCCTCACGAGCGAGACGCTGTTCGAGATCGACGCACCGCCGCGTTCGCTGATCATGATCGGCGGAGGCCCGATCGCCACCGAGATCGCCCAGGCGATGGTGCGGCTGGGAGTCGACACGACGGTGCTGGAGATGGCGCATCGGCTCGTCCCTCGTGACGAGCCCGAACTCGCCGACCGACTGGGCCGGATCCTGCGCGACGAGGGTGTCGACCTCCACCTGGCGACGTCGGCGACGGGTGTGCTGCGCGGCGGCGACGGCGTGGTGGTCGAGACGGCCGACGGAGAGTTCACCGCCGAGGGTCTCGTCGTGGCGACCGGCCGCCACGCCAACGTCGAGTCGTTGGGTCTCGAGAAGTTCGCGATCCCGTTCGGCCCCGCCGGGGTCGAGGTCGACCACCGCAACCGGACGCTCGTCCCGAGCGTCTACGTCGTCGGTGACGCCGTCGCGCGGCGACCGAACTTCACCCACTCCGCCGCCCACGACGCGGTGCTCGCCGTGCGCGACATGTTCTTCCCCGGCAGCGGTACGCCGACGCAGCTGGTCCCGTGGTGCACGTTCACCGAACCCGAACTCGCCCACGTCGGTCTCACCGCCGCGGAGGCGAGGGAACGGCACGGCGACCGTGCGGTCACCGTGCACCGCCACGAGTTGGCGCACAACGACCGTGCCCGCGCCGACGGCACCACCGACGGCATGATCCTGATCGTGACCGCCAAGGACCGGATCGTCGGCGCCCACGCACTGGCGCCGTCGGCGGGCGAGCTGATCCACGAACTCGCGCTCGCGATCCAGTTCGGTGCCAAGCTCTCCGAACTCAGCGACCTGATCCACGTCTAC
The DNA here is from genome assembly GCA_963973395.1 of uncultured Acidimicrobiaceae bacterium. Taxonomy (GTDB): domain Bacteria; phylum Actinomycetota; class Acidimicrobiia; order Acidimicrobiales; family Ilumatobacteraceae; genus Ilumatobacter. The sequence continues at coordinate 5,720 of CAXBAZ010000155.1, read as the reverse complement.
CCGACGCTCGCCGCAGGGATCGGCCGCATCGCCGCCGATCGATCGTTCTCGACCGGGAAGAAGTATCGAGTCCTGACCAGGATCAGCCGCTGGCTGGGCTGACCGGTTTCAGTTCGTCGAACGTGTCGACGCGACGCAACGACGGGAACATCACGGTGAAGCTCGCCGCGATCAACACGGTGATGAAACCGCCACCGGCGATCGCCCACGGCAGACCGAACGCACGGGCCGCGACCCCGCTCTCGAACGCTCCGAGCTCGTTGGACGCGCCGATGAACACGCCTTCGACCGCCGACACCCGACCGAGCTGGTCGTCGGGTGTCACCAGCGGCACGATCGAGCCGCGGATGTACATCGAGATCATGTCGGCCGCGGAGATCACGACGAGCGCGATGAAGGCGACGGCGTAGTTCCGCGTCAGTCCGAACACCGCGGTGCCGGCGCCGAACACGGCGACGACCGTCAACAGGGTCGGTCCCACCCGGCGGGTCACCGGTCGGACCGCCAGCCAGATCGCCATCGCGGCAGCGCCGATGCCGGGCGCCGCGCGCAACCAGCCGTACGCGATGTCGCCGACACCCAGTCGCTCGGAGGCGATCGCAGGGATGAGTGCGATGGCACCACCGAACAGCACGGCGAACAGATCGAGTGAGATGACGGCGAGCACGATCGGCGTGCGACGCACGAACCGCAACCCCTCCATCGCCGCCGACAGCGTCGGGCGGTCGGTGATGCGATCCTGCTCGCGGACGTAGACGATCCGCAGGATCGGCACGATCGCCGCCACCTCGAGCACCGCGGCAACGGTGTACGCGGTCGACGGTCCGACCGAGTAGAGGAAGCCGCCGAGCACCGGGCCGACGATCGACGACGCCGTGAACGTGGCGGTCCAGAGCGCGATCACCTGCGGGAACTCCGCCGAGCTCGCGATCAACGGGGGGATCGACCTGCGGGCGGGCGAGAGCATCGCGTCGGATGCGCCGAGCACGAACGCGATCGCGAACAGCGGCAGCACGGTGTCGGACCCGGACCGGCTGTACACGACGAGCGCGACCGCACAGAGTCCTCGACCGAGCAGGAACAGGCCGGACACCTTGCGTCGGTCGAAGCGGTCGGCGACCCAGCCCGACGCGAGCACGAGGAGCAGCGCCGGGACGAACTGCGCGAGGCCGATGAACCCGATGTCGAGTTCGTCGCCCGAGATGTCGAAGACCTGCTTGAACAGCACGGTGACGAGCAGGTTGTGCCCGACGGCCGCCAACGCCGTCGACAGCAGATAGCGGCGCACGGGCGTGTGCTGCAGGACGTCACGGGCGGTCGCCACGCCGGCACGCTAGCGACGGGCGCATCTCCGTCGTGGTGTCGCGAATGTGTGACATGTGTGACCGTCGCGTGACGAGTCACGCGTAATTCGCGCACAACCTCGATATTCGCCGACGCACGTTCTCACCGGGCGGCTACACAGGCGTGATGCACGAACGGCGGACGACATACGGGGTGGCGGTCCGACTGGCGCTGGTCTTCAGCACGGTCGCAGCACTGACCGCCATGGCACTCCACTCGATCGGCGGTGTGCCGACATCGCGCCTCCTCGTGGCGGTCGTCGTCATCGGCTTCGTGACCAGCTGGGTCCAGACCGGACGCGTCGCCCGTGCCGCGGCCACCCCGACGCCTCGGCGCGTCACCGTGATGCCGTTGCGCCAGCCGGTCGGCTGATCCTGCAGCAGGTGTGACACGATCGCGGACCATGAAGGTCCGCATCGGCTTCGGGCTCGGCACACGCACCACGTTGCACGACGACCGGTTCGGTCACGTGGTCGACGAGCTCGAGCGGCTCGAGTTCGACAGTCTGTGGGTGTCCGAGCGCGTCACCGGCCGCGCCCCCGATCCGATCGTCGCGATGGCGTTCGGCGCCGGCCGCACCACGAGGTTCAAGTTCGGGATGAGCGTGATGGTGCTGCCGGGCCGCAACCCGATGCTGCTCGCCAAGGCGATCGCGAGCCTCGCCTCGATGTCGGGCGGTCGGATCCTCCCTGCGTTCGGACTCGGTCAGGTCCACCCGATCGAGCAGCAGGCGTTCGGTGTCGAGCGATCCGAGCGTGCGTCGTGGTTCGACGAGTCGATGAGCGTCATGCGCCGGTGTTGGACCGGCGAGCCCGTGATCCACCAGGGAGCGCGGTACCGCTACGACGGCGTGAAGGTCGAGCCGGTGCCGGCCCGGCTCGATGTCTGGCTCGGCGGGTTCGCCCCGTCGGAGCTGCGGCGGGTCGGGCGGCTCGGCGACGGGTGGTTGCCGTCGTTCGTCACGCCCGCCGACGCCGAGTCCGGTCGAGCAGAGATCGAACGGGTCGCAGCCGACCACGACCGCACGATCGAACCCGACCACTACGGCGTCCTGATCCCCTACTCGCCCACTGGTACGGTGCCGGCTGCGCTGCTCGAGAGCCTCGCCGCCCGACGCCCGGATCTCGACCCGACCACGCTCGTCCCTCGGTCGTGGGACGAGCTCCGCCGCCTGATCGGCCAGTTCGTCGACGTCGGGACGTCGAAGTTCGTGGTGCTCCCGATGGACGAGCCGTCCACGCCCGCCGACTGGACGGCACATCTGCAGGAAGCGGCCGACGCGCTGCTGCCGCTCGAGACCTGACCGGCGTCACGAACCGATCGCGACGGGGGTGACCTGATCGGCCGCCTGCTTGGCGTGGTAGCTCGATCGTGTCAGCGGGCTCGCCTCGACGTGCCCGATGCCGAGGTCTTCGCCGATCTGCTTCCACCGCTCGAACTCGGCTGGTTCGACCCAGCGGCTGATCGGCAGGTGGTGCGACGTCGGTCGCAGGTACTGGCCGATCGTGACGATGTCGCAGCCGATGCCGGCGAGGTCGGCGAGCGCGCCGACCAGCTCGGCGTCGGTCTCGCCGAGGCCGACCATGATGCTCGACTTGGTCACCAGACCGGCCGCCTTGGCGTGCGACAGCACCGCGAGGCTGCGGGCGTAGCCGGCCGACGGCCGCACCGCACGCTGCAGACGGGCCACGGTCTCGACGTTGTGGTTGAGCACGTCGGGCCGCACCTCGAACAGCGCCTGCAGCGACCCGAGCGAGCCCTTGGCGTCGGAGATCAACGTCTCGACGCGAGCCCGAGAGCGGCGGAGCCGGATCGCCTCGACACACTCGGCCACGAACGCCATCCCGCCGTCGGCGAGGTCGTCGCGGGCGACCATCGTGAGCACGACGTGATCGAGCTGCATTCGGTCGACCGCTTCGGCGACCCGCACCGGTTCGTCGGGTGCGGGCGGCATCGGCCGCCGGGTGTCGACGAGGCAGAAGCCGCACGCTCGTGTGCAGCGCTCACCCAACACCATGAACGTCGCCGTGCCGTCGGACCAGCACTCGGACAGGTTCGGGCAACCGGCGTCCTCGCACACGGTGACGAGGTCGAGGTCGCGGATGGTCTTCTTGAGCTGCATGACCTCGGGGCCGAGATGCACCTTGGGTCGCAGCCAGTCGGGCTTGCGTGCCTCGATCGACAAGCCGGTCGAGACGCCGGCCTGTTCGAGGCGGGCGTGGGACCGTGGCGGGCGGAAGGTGACCGCCTCGCCGGGGCCCTCGCCCCGCGAGAACGGGGTGAGGTCACCGGGGCGGGTGTGCCACGCCACGTCCTGCCGCTCGGCCACACCGTCCGCCCAACGGATCGCCGCCAGCCGGGCGACGACGTCGACCACCTCCTGCACGGTCACGTCGATCCCCTCCTCGGCCAGCGAGGTGACCGGCCGGTCGGCGATGCCGCAGGCCACGATGTGCTCGCGCATGTAGGTCATGTCGGTGGTGACGTTGAGGGCGAATCCGTGCATCGTGCGACCGCGTGCGAGCCGCACACCGATCGCAGCGATCTTGCGCGGGTGCTCGCCGTCGGCATCGACCCACACGCCCGGATAGTCGGCCAGCCGGCCCGCGCTCGCCACGCCGAGCTCGGCCAGCGCGTCGATCAGCAGCTGTTCGACCGCGCGGACGTGTTCGAGCGATCCCTTGGCGTTCGGGAGCGACACGATCGGGTAGCCGACCAGCTGGCCGGGGCCGTGATAGGTGATGTCGCCGCCCCGATTGACGGCCACGAAGTCGGCACCGACCGCCGCGGGATCGCAGCGGAGGTTCGCGTCGAGATCGGCGTGCGGCCCGTACGTGAACACGTGGTCGTGCTCGAGCAGCAGCAGGTGGTGCTCGTCGCCGGATCCGACAGCCGGATCGGACAGCGCCTGCTGGACGGCCAGCGCCTCGCGGTAGGGCACCCTGCCCAGCCATCTGACTCGGAGGGGCGCCGGCGCGAGCGATCGTGGTGCACCAGCCCCTGATCGCACACGCGCGCTCATGTCAGAGTTCCGCACTCCAATCGCGGGTCTCCAGGATCTCTTTCACCTGCTTGAGGAAGCCGGCGGCGTACGCGCCGTCGAAGGCCCGGTGGTCCCAGCTCATCGCCAGGTTGCCGACGGGATGGATCGCGATCGCCTCGCCGCCGTCGGAGCCCTCGACGACGACGGGCTTGCGCACGATCGCATCGGTGGAGATGATGCCGACCTGCGGCTGGTTGATGATCGGCATCGTGAGCACCGAACCGGCCGAGCCGTTGTTCGAGATGGTGAATGTGCCACCGGAGATCTCGTCGGGTGCCAACTTGCGGTTGCGGGCACGGTTGGCGAGGTCGCTGATCTCTCGGGCGATCGCCTTGAGCCGTTTGGTCTCGGCGTCGCGCAGCACCGGCGCCAGCAGCCCCTCGTAGTCGAGATCGACCGCGATGCCGAGGTCGATGAACTCGTGCACGATCAGCTCGTTGTCACCGACGCTCGCGTTGAGGTGCGGGAACTCGCCGAGCGCATCGACGATCGCCCGGGTGATGAACGGCAGGTACGTGAGGCTGAAGCCCTCGGACGCCTTGAAGTCGGCCTTGACCTTGGAACGGGTGGCGTCGACGTTGGCGAAATCGACCTCGACGACGCTGAAGGCGTGCGGCGACGTCGCCTTGCTCATCACCATGTGGTCGCCCGTGAGCTTGCGGATCTTCGAGAGCTTCACCACCGAGTCACGCTGCCCCGGGCTGGGCGCGGGCGCCGGTGCCGGTGCCGGTGCCGGTGCTGGTGCGGGCGCCGGTGCGGCAGCGGGGGTGTCAGCGGGAGCTGGGGCCGGCGCTGGAGCGGGTGCCGGCGCGGGCGCGGGCGCGGGCGCTGGCGCCGGCGTGGATCCGACGCTGTCGATGTGGTCGAGGACGTCTTCGCGAGTGATCCGTCCACCGGGGCCCGTGCCGTCGATGTCGTCGGGATTCAGGGAGTGCTCGTTGACGAGCCGCCGGACGACCGGCGACAGGAGCCGGTTGTCGCTCGCCGACGCGGCGGGGGCAGGCGCAGGGGCAGGGGCAGGTGCCGGCGGAGGGGCGCCCCCCGGGGCGGGTGCACCCGCCGGCTCCGCCTCGGCCGCGGGCTCGGCCTCGGGCACCGGTGCGGGCTCCGGTTCGGGTGCAGGCTCCGGTTGGGGTGCAGGCTCAGGTTCGGGTTCGGGTTCGGCCGGGGGTTCCTCGGCGGCGGGAGCCTCGGCGGCGTCGCCCACGACCGCGACCACCGTGCCGACCTCGATCGTGTCGCCCTCGGCGACAAGGATCTCGCTCACGACACCAGAGATCGGCGAGGGCACTTCGGTGTCGACCTTGTCGGTCGACACCTCGAACAACGGCTC
>CAXBAZ010000154.1:0-7650 GCA_963973395.1 uncultured Acidimicrobiaceae bacterium | reverse complement strand
CTCAGGTGAACTCGTTCCCGCCCGGCCAGTTCCTCGTGGGGTCGCAGATTCCGGCTGGCCGCTACGTCATGGACGCGCGAAGCGGATGCTATTGGGAGCGGCAGAGCGGCCTCGGTGGTTCCCTCGAGGAGATCGTCGCCAACGACTTCCGGGCGTACGACGGTCGTGCAATCGTCGACCTCGCGCCGACGGATGTCGGATTCGAGTTCGACTCGGACTGCGGGACCCTCTCCACATACACCGGTTCGACTCAACTGGCATCCTCGATTCCCGCCGGTACGCACGTCGTGAACCAACACATCAGCCCCGGTACGTACGTGTCCGACGTGGCGGCTGGTTGCTATTGGGAGCGAACAGCAAGCTTCGCCGGAACGATCGATGCGGTCATCACCAACGACTTCGTGTCGTCAGCCGGACAGCAATTCGTCACCATCTCGGCGACCGATGTGGGGTTCACCAGCGACGCCGATTGTGGGATCTGGAAGCGGGTCTGAAGTCGCCCACCGCCGAACGAGTTGTCGCGCGGTCATGGAACGAGTGCTCTCCGATTGATGTAGTGTCTGGGACGTTCGTACCAGGAATTACACCGACGTTCGGGGGCGTGGTGATCGATCAACCCGAGTCGGATGGTGCGCCGAGGATACGTCGGCGGGGCCGCGACCGGAGCAGCGCGACGACTCGTTCCGTGCTGCCCGAGCAACGTCCGTTCGCCCAGCCACGGCTGCTGCACGGCCCGACCGAGCTGGCGAGCGCCGATCAGATCGAAGCGATCCACCACGCCTCGTTGCGCATCCTGCGCGAGCTCGGCATGCACGTGCTCGACGCCGAGACCCGGGACCTGTTCGCCGGCGCCGGCGCAACCGTCGACGGAGCGACGGTCAGGTTCGACCCGGCACTCGTCGAGCAGCTCATCACGAGCGCGCCAGGCGAGTTCACGCTGCACGCCCGTCATCCCGACCACGACCTCCGGATCGGCGGCGACCACCTGGCCTTCGGATCGGTCGCGAGCGCGCCGAACGTCGCCGATCTCGACGGCGGCCGACGTACGGGCAACCGTCACGACTTCCGCAACCTGCTCCGTCTCGTGCAGTCGCTCAACTCGATCCACTTCACGGGCGGCTACCCGGTCGAGCCGATCGACATCCACGGCTCGGTGCGGCACCTCGAGACCACCCTCGACCTGCTCACGCTGACCGACAAGGCGATCCATGTCTACTCGCTCGGCCGGCAGCGGAACCGCGACGCGATCGAGATGATGCGCATCGCCCGCGGCATCAGTGACACCGAACTCGACGAGCAGCCGAGCATCTTCACGATCATCAACACCAACTCTCCCCTGACGCTCGACGTCCCGATGAGCCACGGCATCATCGAGATGTCGAGCCGCAACCAGGTGGTCTGCGTGACCCCGTTCACGTTGGCCGGGGCCATGGCCCCGATCACGCTGGCGGGTGCTCTCAGTCAGCAGAACGCCGAAGCGCTGGTCGGACTGATGCTCACCCAGATCGTCCGACCGGGCAGCCCGTTCGTGTACGGCAGCTTCACGTCGAACGTCGACATGCAGTCGGGCGCACCCGCATTCGGCACCCCGGAGTACTGGCGCACCTCGATCGTCGGCGGACAGCTCGCACGCCGCTACGGCGTCCCGTATCGCAGCTCGAACACGTGCGCCGCCAACGCCGTCGACGCCCAGGCTGCGTACGAGTCGATGTTCTCGATCTCCGGTGCAGTCGCCGGCGGCTGCAATCTGCTGATGCACGGCGCCGGATGGATGGAGGGCGGACTGCATGCGAGCTTCGAGAAGATGGTGATCGACGCCGACCTGCTCCACATGACATCGGCATCGCTCGACCCGTTCGTCGTCGACGACGACACGCTGGCGTTCGACGCCATCGCGAGCGTCGGACCCGGCGGACACTTCTTCGGCACCGACCACACGCAGGCCCGGTTCCGCACCGAGTTCTACCGACCGATGATCAGCGATTGGCGGAACTACGAATCATGGGTCGACGCAGGGTCGCCCGACGCCGCCCTGAAGGCGAACCGTCTGGTGAAGCAGTTCATCGCCGACTACGAAGCACCGCCGATCGACGACTCGATCCTGGCCGAACTGACCGACTTCGTCGCCCGGCGCACCGCCGAAGGCGGCGTCCCGGTCGACTACTGAACGTACGACCATCGACAGCGCGAGCGATCGAGGGCTCGTGCCCGATGATCGCTCGAAGGAGAAGAGCATGAAGCAGCAGGCACAGGTCGTGGTGATCGGGGGCGGCGTCGTCGGCGCGTCGGTGCTGTTCCACCTGACGGAGAACGGCTGGACCGACGTGCTGCTCGTCGAGCGCAAGGAACTGACGACCGGCTCGACCTGGCACGCGGCGGGCGGCATGCACACCCTCAACGGCGATCCGAACGTCGCCCAACTGCAGCAGTACACCGTGCAGCTGTACCGGCAGATCGAGGAACGTTCGGGCCAGGACTGCTCGATCCACCTCCCCGGCGGTATCACGCTCGCTTCCGACCGCGATCGGATGGACTGGCTGCGAATGGCGGTCGCCCGCGGCCGGTACCTCGGCATGGACGAACTGGAGATGATCACGCCGAGCGAAGCGCAGGAGCTGTTCCCCCTGCTCGACACGCAGTACTTCCTCGGGGCGATGTGGGATCCGATCGAGGGCCACGTCGATCCGACCGGCGTCACGAACGCGTATGCGATCTGCGCCCGCCAGGCCGGCGCCGAGATCTCGAAGCAGAACTGGGTCAGTGGGCTCGAGCACCGCCCCGACGGCACGTGGACGGTCATCACCGAGCGCGGCGAGATCCACGCGGAACACGTCGTGAACGCGGGCGGTCTCTGGGCGCGCGAGGTCGGTCGGATGGCGGGTCTCGAGCTCCCCGTGCTCGCCATGCAACACCACTACCTCGTCACGGAGCCGATGCCGGAGGTGCAGGCGCACATGGCGGCGACGGGACGCGAGATGCCGATGGCCATGGACTTCACCGGCGAGATCTACATCCGTCAGGAGGGCGACGGAATGCTGCTCGGCACCTACGAGCAGAATTCGCGGGCGTGGTCCGAGCACATCACGCCGTGGAACTTCGACATGGAGCTCCTGCCACCCGACCTCGACCGGATCGAACCCGAGCTGAGCGTCGCCTTCCGGCACTACCCGGCGATGGCCGACGCGGGTATCAAGACGGTCGTCAACGGACCGTTCACGTTCACGCCCGACGGCAACCCGCTCGTCGGCCCGGTGCCGGGGCTGCGCAACTACTGGACGGCGTGCGGCGTCATGGCCGGCCTGTCCCAGGGCGGTGGCGTCGGTCTCGCGCTCGCGAACTGGATGACCGACGGCGACCCCGGCTTCGACATCTGGGGCATGGACGTCGCCCGGTTCGGCGACTACGCCACGCTCCCCTACACCAGGGTGAAAGCGGAGGAGAACTATCGCCGCCGGTTCCGCATCACGTTCCCCAACGAGGAACTGCCGGCCGGCCGCGACCTGCAGACGGTGCCGATCCACGACCGGCTCGTCGCGCACAACGCCGTGTTCGGCGCCGACTTCGGCCTCGAGTCACCACTCTGGTTCCAGCGCGCCAGCGAGGCACCCGTCGAACAGGTCACGTTCCGTCGGTCGAACGCGTTCGACCTCGTCGGCGAAGAGTCCTTCGCCGTGCGCGAACGGGTCGGACTGACCGAGATCTCGAACTTCTCGAAGTTCCGCGTCCGCGGCGCCGGGGCCGCCGACTGGCTCCTGGGCCTGTTCACGAACCGCCTGCCGGACGTGGGCCGGATCAACCTGACCGCCATGCTCAACGCGCACGGGCGGATCATGGGTGAGTTCTCGGTCGCCCGGCTCGATCACGACGACTTCCTGCTGTTCAGCTCGCTCGGTGCGACCGACAGTCACCACCGCTGGTTCCTCCGGCATCGGCCGGCCGATGCCACGTTCGTGTTCGAGGTGCTCGGTCAGCGCCTGGTCGGGCTGTCGCTCGCAGGTCCACGTTCGCGCGACGTGCTCCAGGCGGTCACCCGATTCGACGTGTCGAACGACAACTTCCGGTTCATGGACATCCGAACGTTCGACGTCGGCATGGCGCCGTGCCGGGTCGGTCGGATGACCTACACCGGCGATCTCGGCTACGAGATCTGGACGGCGCCCGAGCACCAGCGGCACGTGTTCGACGCCCTGATGGCCGCCGGCGAACCCCACGACATCCGGCTGTTCGGCGTCCGTGCGCTCCTCACGATGCGGCTCGAGAAGATGTTCGGTACCTGGTTCCGCGAATACCGACCGATCTTCACACCGATCGAGGCGCGGATGGACCGGTACGTGAAATTCGACCACGACTTCGTCGGGCGGGCGGCGCTCGAGCGTGGCGACGCGCCCCGGCGCTACCTGTCGTACTTCGAAGTGCAACCCGATCCCGACGAACCGGCCGACGTGATCGGCGACGAGCCGATCTGGCACGACGGCGAAGGCGGCTGGCGCGTCGTCGGTTGGGTGACGTCGGGAGGGTTCGCGCACTACTCCGGGCGTTCGCTGGCCCTCGGCTACATCGAGGCCGCCGTCGCCGGTGATCCGTCCGACGATCCGGCCGGCAGCTTCGAGATCGAGATCATCGGACAACGCCGGCCGGCCACCCTGCTGCACGAGCCGGTGCTCGACCCGCAGGGCTCGCGCATGCGGAGCTGACGTGGCCCGACCCGTGGATGTCGACCGCCGGTCGCGATTGCTCGACGACGTGGTGGCCCACCTCGCCCGACACGGACTGGCGAACGTGTCGCTCCGGCCGATGGCGACTGCGATCGGTGTGAGCGTCAACTCGCTCGTGCACCATTTCGGAACGAAGGACGACCTGATCGTGGCGGCGTTGCACCGCTCCAGCGCGGTGCAACACACCGTCGAACAGCGCTGGCTCGCCCGTCGGCCGCACATGTCGCAGGCCGAACTGCTGCGCGCCTGGTGGCGCTGGATCTCCGCTTCGCCCCAGAATCTGGCGATCGTCCGGCTCGGCATCGAGGCCGCGGCGCTGGAGGCCATTCGAACCGGGCTCCCGAGACAGGTGCGCGGCGACCAGATCGGGCTGTGGCGATCGAACATCGAGGCCCGACTCGTCGCAGAGGGTCTGCCGCCCGACGTGGCGGTCACCGAGGCGTCGTTGACCAAGGCGATGTTCACCGGTCTCGTCGTCGACCTGCTCGCCACCGGTCAGAAGGCTCGACTCACACGGGCGCTCGAGGTCGGTCTCGCCCGCCTCGAACAGGCCGTCGGCGCGACCGCCGGACCGACCTCACCCGGTTGAACTGGGCGGTCGGCCGCGCGACCTCAGCGGTCGAGCGACGCTTCGAGCTGGGCGATCGCGATCGGCGCCAGCACCAGATCCTGGAACGATCGACCGTCGACCGCGGCACTCCAGAGGAACCCCTGACCCGACCGGCATCCGAGATGCGCGAGGATCCTGCGCTGTTCCTCGGTCTCGATGCCCTCGGCGACCACGTCGAGACCCAACTCGGCGGACATCCGGATCAGCGCCGACACGACCGCGGCCGCGCGGCAATCGGTGGCGAGATCCTTCACGAAGAGTCGGTCGATCTTGATCATGTGGATCGGCAGTTCGACGACGCGGGCGAGCGGACTGAAGCCGGTGCCGAAGTCGTCGGCGGCCAGCTTGACCCCACGGTGTGCAAGGGCCGCGAACTCGTCTCTGAGCGGACCGTCGGCGCTGGCGAGAAACGTCTCGGTCAACTCCAGGACGAGCAACTCCGGGGGGTAGCCGTGCCGCTCCAGCGTCGACATGACGAGTTCTGCGAAGCCGTGGCGGTCGAACTGGCTGCCCGACACGTTGACGTGGACGGCCGGTGCCGCTGCGAGCCCGACGGTGTCGAGCCACACGGACGCCTGGTGGATCGACTCGTCGAGGATCCAGCTGCCGAGATCGCGCATGAGGCCAGCCTGCTCGACGAGGGGCAGCCACTCGCCCGGCGGACGCAGCATGCCGTCGGCCGTACGCCATCGGATCAACGCCTCGGCTGCGGTCACGCGCCCGGTCGTGAGCTCGACGACCGGCTGCATGAAGACCTCGAACTCCTTGCTCGACATCGCCAGTCGCACCTCGGCCACCGTCCGCACCCGCAGTGCGGCCGCGTCCCGGAGCGCGGCCGAGTACAACGTGACCGCGCGCAGGGCGTCCTGCTTGGCCGTGTTGACAGCCAGATCGGCCTCCGACAGCAACTGTTCCGCATCGATACCCGGTTCGCTCAGCGCGACCCCGACGCTCAGGCTCACCTCGTAGTCGAGCGCCGGCAGGTGGATCGGCAGTTCGGTCGTCTGCCAGACGCGTGCCGCGACCTCGATCGCATGGTCGGCGGACGCGACCCCAGGACTCACGATCACGAAGCGGTCGCCGCCGACACGGGCGACGGTGTCACCGTCGCCAGCGAGCGTTCGGAGGCGCGTCGCGAACTCGACCAGGACCTGGTCGCCCGCGGCGTGGCCGAACACTTCGTTGACCGACGCAAAACCTCGGATGTCGATCGCGATCACGGCAACGCTCGCTTCGTCGTGCTCCGTCCGTTCGATCTCGTCGGCGAGCGCGGTCCGCACGGCGGTCATGTTGGGGAGGTCGGTCAACTGGTCGACGAGCGCCATCGCCCGCAAGCGACGGTCCGCGTCGCGGCGGGTCGTCTCGACGATCTGCAACGACACGACGGCGTCGTCGTCGGCACCCGAGAGCCGGCTCATCGACACGCTGAACCAGCGCTGCCGACGTGTGTCCATCATCTCCACACGACGGCCGTCACCCGGGGCGAGACCGCCGACGACGCTCACCATCGGGCTGCCGGACTCGTCGTGCAGCATCTCGCTGCACGAACCGCCGATGTCGACCTCGAAGATCGATCGTGCCGCACCGTTCGCTTCGGTCACACGCAGGCTGCCCGCTTCCACGCGGACGAGCATCATCGCGACGACCGACTCCGCGAACCCGGCACGATAGATCGACTCGCTCGCACGCGACCGCTGCAGCGCACGTTCGCGGTCCGCGAGGATCGTCCCGACGGTGATCACGAGCACGGCGCACGTGATGATGAACAGCTGGAGCGGGACCAACCACTCACCGACCTCGGTCTCTCCCGACGAGCTCCAGACGGTCAGCACCGTGGCGACGACCCCGACGGCGAGCAATTGTGCGGTACCGGACCGCATGCCGAGTCGCACGACGCTCCACAGCAGGATCGGGACGAGCAGGAACATGTACTGCCGGCCGTCGCCGGTCGCGAAGACCAACGTCGCCGCCGCACCGAGGCTCGACCAGATCGCCACGTACTCGACGGAGCTCCGCCCGATCGGGGCCTGCCGCGAGAGGGCGAAGGGTGCGATCAGGAACACAGCGGTGGCGTGCGACGGGGCGACGGAGGCGAACACGTCGATCGGGTCGGCGACCGTGAACGAGTGCACGGTGAGCGCGGCGATCGCACCGATCGTGGCTGCGCCGACCGCGACCCCGGCGACGAACCGGACGATGTCGCCGAGGCTGTCGAGCAACGCGTCCCGCCGGCCGGCGATCACAGCTGCGACGACCCAGGCTTCTGCGGTGTTGCCGACCGCGAACCCGATCGCGACGGCGACCGGCCGGCCGCCGGTCAGGTTG
>CAXBAZ010000153.1:0-7672 GCA_963973395.1 uncultured Acidimicrobiaceae bacterium | reverse complement strand
TCCCTCGATTACTCTGGTATTGAGCTGCGCGTGCTGGCCCTGCTGTCCGGCGATAAGCGGCTCCTAGAGGACATGGTCGAGGGAGACGTCCATGCAGAGGTCGCCGCCGTCGTCGCCAGGACGCTCGACGCCGCCCGCCAAGGGGTCGCCGCCGTGCGAGTCGGCTACGAATCGATCGAACACGTGACCGACCCAGTCCGGGCGCTCGACGAGGACGCTCCGTGCATCCACGGCGACTCGAACCTCGTCGACGAACCCGAGACGACCGAGCGCGGTGACGTCGACGCCGCGCTGGCCGCCGCGTCGTTCGTGATCGAGGCCGAGTACCGGACACCGACCGCGATCCACAACGCCCTCGAACCCCACGGGGCGGTCGCCCACTGGCACGGGGAGCAACTCGACATCTGGGCGTCGACCCAGGGCATCAACGACGTCCGCGACATGGTCGCCGACACGCTCGGCCTCCACCATCAGCAGATCCGTGTCGTCGCCGACCACATCGGGGGCGGGTTCGGCGCGAAGCAGGTGCCGTGGAAGCCCACGATCGCAGCGGCGCTCGCCGCTCGCATCACGGGCCACCCCGTGCAGGCGATGAACGATCGGCGGGGTGAGAACCTCGCGGCCGGGAAACGCAACAGCACGGTGCAACGGCTGCGGATCGGTGCCGACCAGGACGGACGACTCGTGGGCATCGACGTCGACATCATCGCCGACAACGGCGCCTACGGTGTGGCCGGCGAGGCCAGCAACGTGGCCGGCGCCTACCGGCACCTGTATCGCTGCGACGCCGTCCGAACCCGTTCCCGCCGGGTGTACACGAACACCGGACCCGCCGTCGCCTTCCGAGCACCCGGTTACGTCGAGTCCACGTTCGCGCTCGAGTCGGCGATGGACGAGTTGGCCCACCGGATCGGCATCGACCCGCTGGAGTTCCGGCGGCTGAATCGGGCCGAACACGACCAGGTCGAGCAGTTGCCGTGGTCGTCGCCCGAGGCCCTCCCGACCGCGATCGACCGCCTCGACGAGCACCGGGGCGACCCGCCGGGGCCGGTGCCACCGGGCATGGTCCGCGGCCGGGGCATCGCGATCAACGAATGGATGGCAGCGACGGCGATGCCGCCCGGATACGCGTGGGCGGAGTTCAACAGCGACGGATCCGTGCACATCGCCACCAGTACGCAGGACATCGGCACCGGGACCAGGACTGCACTCGCCCGGGTCGCGGCGGAAGAACTCGGGATCGGCATCGCTCGGATCCGGATCTCGATGGGCGACACCGCGGCGGGGCCGCCCGCACCGACCAGCGCGGGCAGCACCACGATCCCGACGATGGCGCCGGCGATCCGGGCCGCGGCCGCCGGTCTGAAGCAGCGTGCACTCGCCGTCGCGGCCCAGCACCTGCACGTTCCTGCCGACGATCTCGTCCTCGCCGACGATTCGATCAGCTCGGCGGACGATCCCGACGTGACGATCCGGCTCCCCGACCTGCTCGACGCACTGGCACCCGCGGGCATCCACGCCGAAGGGGCGCGTCTCGACACGGCCGACGACGTCAGCCCGAGAACGCACGCGGCCGCCCTCGCCGATGTCCTCGTGGATCCGGCGACCGGCGAGATCCGGGTCGAGCGGCTCGTCATCGCACCCGACTGCGGTCGGATCATCGACCGGAAGCTGGCCGACAGCCAGGTGATCGGCGGCGCCACCCAGGGCATCGGATTCGCACTCTGCGAAGAGCAGCAACTCGATCACCGGTTGGGGCATCCGGTCAACGCGAACCTGGAGGACTACCTCGTCCCGACGATGGCCGATGCGTGCGAGATCGTCCACGCGGCCGTCGGGGTGCCCGACCTGGCCGCCAACCCACTCGGCGTCAAGGGGCTCGGCGAACTCCCCCTGATCCCGGTGCCGGCCGCGATCGCCAACGCCGTGTTCGACGCGGTCGGTGTCCGGTGTCGGGAGCTCCCGCTCACCCGCCGCCGCCTCCTCGACGCGTTCGCGCCGGAACCTGCCGACCTCGACGAGGAGCCGTGATGGAACCGTTCACCTATCGCAGGGCCGACCACCAGCCCACGGCCGAGCCGGGTCGGGCGTTGTTGGCCGGCGGCACCGACCTGCTCCCGTCGATGAAGGTCGGACTCGTCACGCCGGTCGAGATCGTCGATCTCAAGCACGCCGACCTCGACGACGATGTCGAGCGAACGGAGTCCGGCTGGAGGTTCGGGGCGCTCGCGACCCTGGCCCGGCTCGAGGATCACGCCGCGCTGCGCACCGCCATCCCCGCGATCGGTGACGCAGCCGCCTCGGCGGCCACGCGTCAGCTCCGCCACCGCGCGACGGTCGCCGGGAACCTGCTGCAGCGATCACGATGCGGGTACCACCGCTCCCCGGACCTCACGTGCTGGCTCGGCGGCGGGACCACCTGCTTCGCTCGCGACGGCCTGCACGAGCATCATGCAACGGTCGACACGGGCCTGTGCATCACACCGCAGCCCTCCGACCTCGCCAGCGTGCTGGTGGCGCTCGACGCCACCATCGAGGTCCGCTCCGGTGGAGGCACGACCGAGCGTCCGATCACCGAGCATCTGGCGGCGCCGACGTCCGAACGACGGTCGCTCCACACGCTCGCTGCCGACGAGGTGATCACGGCCGTCCGGGTGCCCCATGGCGACTGCCCGTCGGTGTACATGAAGGCGATGGATCGGGCAGCCTGGCAGTTCGCACTCGTCGGCATCGCCGCCGCGCTCGTCGACGACGGCGTGCGGCTCGTGGCCAGCGGGGTCGCGGCGGTGCCGTGGCGACTCGCAGCCGCCGAGGCATGCCTCGCCGGGACCGGGGCGGGCGCCATGACCGACGCGCAGATTGCGGCTGCTGCCGACGCGGCGGCGGAGGCGATGGACCCGCTCCCCGACAACCGGTACAAGGTCCCGCTGTTGCGCGGACTGGTGACGCAAGCACTCGGGCAGCTCCGGTGAGCGACGCGACCGTCAGACGATCTCTGCGATGTGGACCACCGCGTCGCCGCGGTTCACGAGCGGTGCTTCGAGGCGGCCGATCACGACGCCGCTGCGCGATGCCTTGATCGACGCGAGTCGGCGGCCGAACGAGTTGGAGATGACCCCCAACCGCTCCCCCGCCTCGACCTCGGCGCCGAGCGCACACTCGATCCGACCGATCCCGGAGACGCCGGCGCGGACCCAGCTGGTCCGACGCGACTCGACCGACGGGCGATCGGGTGCGATCTCCCCGTCGATCATGCCGAGCGATGCGAGCACCCGGTTCACGCCGGCGACGCCGGCATCGATCGCCCAGTCGTCGAACCGCAGCGCTTCGCCGCCCTCGTACAGCAGCACCGCCGCGCCGTGCTCGCGTGCGGCGTGGCGCAGCGAACCGTCACGGGTGCGGGCGTGGATCATCACCGGCGCGCCGAACGTCTCGGCGAGCGACCGCGTCGCCGGGTCGTCGAGATCGGCGCGGATCTGCGGCAGGTTCGTGCGGTGATCGGATCCGGTGTGGAGATCGATGCCGACGTCGCTGGGCGCCAC
Source organism: uncultured Acidimicrobiaceae bacterium (assembly GCA_963973395.1). Lineage (GTDB taxonomy): Bacteria > Actinomycetota > Acidimicrobiia > Acidimicrobiales > Ilumatobacteraceae > Ilumatobacter. Next base: position 4,130 of record CAXBAZ010000153.1, on the reverse strand, counting down.
GATCTCGGTCATCATGAGGTGGGCGATGCGGCCGGCCAGCGAGCCCCGGGCGGTGCCGGGGAACGACCGGTTGAGGTCGCGCCGGTCGGGTAGATACCGGTCGCCGGCCATGAAGCCGTGGACGTTGACGATCGGCACGGCGATCAACGTGCCCTGGAGCGTCTTCGGGTCGATGCCGGCGAGCACCCGTCGGATGATGTCGACGCCGCCGACCTCGTCGCCGTGGATCGCGGCGTCGACCCAGACCGTCGGCCCGTCGTCGCGCCCGTGGAGCACCAGCACCGGCAGCGTCACGTCGGCGCCGGTGACCAGTTTCGCGATCGGGAGCCCGACCTCTTGACGAAACCCGGCGCGCACCCGGTTCTGGCCGATCGCGAACGACGTGCGGGCCATCAGGCGACGCCCCGGTTCCTGCGACGGGTCGCACGATGCGGACGGCCGCCCAGGTAGGAGCGGCCCGGATCGACCAGGATCAGACCGCGCAGTGCCTCGCGTCCGACGAGCATGCGGAACCCCATCTCGTCGCGGTTGGCGGGCGTCAACTCGGCTCCGAGATCGTGACCCACCACCGTGAGTCGGGTGCGGACGACGAGGCGCTCCTCCTCGTGCCCGGTCGAGCTACGGATCGCCCGCCGGTCGACGACGGGCAGCTCGCACCGGACCGTGTCGACCTCTGACCGCTGCCACGGGTGGACGGCGAACGACACCCACCCGACACCGTCGCGCTCGAACTCGTCGATGTCGAACGCATGGATCGACGACGACCGGGCACCGGTGTCGAGCTTGGCCTTCACCCACGGCACACCGAGGTCGGGAAGTGCGATCCACTCCCGCCACCCGGCAACCGTGGCCTCGGGCCCATCGTCGTTCACCCTGGTAGTTTCGCTGATCTTGACGATGAAACTCGCAATCCTCTCCCGGGCGCCACGCTCGTACAGCACGCAGCGCCTCCGGTCCGCGGCGCTCGAGCGCGGGCACGACGTCAAGGTGCTCAACACGCTGCGGTTCTCGATCGACCTCTCCGGCGACGAGCCGGATCTCCAGTTCCGGGGCAAACCGCTCTCCCACTACGACGCGATCCTGCCTCGGATCGGCAACTCGATCACGTACTTCGGTACCGCTGTCGTGCGCCAGTTCGAACAGATGGACGTCTACACGCCGAACACCGCGAACGGCATCTCGAACTCCCGCGACAAGCTCCGTGCGATCCAGATCCTCTCGCGTCACAACATCGGCATGCCGGCGACCACCTTCGCCCGCAGCCGGGCCGACGTGCTCCCGGCGATCGCACGTGTCGGCGGGGCGCCGGTCGTCATCAAGCTGCTCGAGGGCACGCAGGGCATCGGCGTCATCCTGGCACCCGACACGAAGGTCGCCGAAGCGATCATCGAGACGCTCCAGAGCACCAAGCAGAACGTGTTGATCCAGCGGTTCGTCGCCGAGAGCAAGGGCCGCGACATCCGGGCCCTGGTGGTCGGCGACCGGGTCGTCGCGGCCATGCGACGTGTCGCCCAGGGTGAGGAGTTCCGGTCCAACGTGCATCGGGGCGGACGGGTCGAAGCCGTCGAGCTCGACGCGGACTACGAGGAGACGGCAGTGCGGTCGGCGCAGATCATGGGGCTGCGCGTGGCGGGCGTCGACATGCTCGAGAGCGACGACGGCCCCTCGGTGATGGAGGTGAACTCGTCGCCGGGTCTCGAGGGCATCGAGACCGCCACCAAGCTCGACGTGGCCGGCGCGATCATCGACTACATCGACAACCAGGTGGCGTTCCCCGACATCGACGTGCGCCAGCGCCTCACCGTCAGCACCGGGTACGGCGTCGCCGAGCTGGTCGTGCACGAGGGCGCCGAGCTGATCGGCACGTCGATCGCCGAGTCGGGTCTGCGCGAGCGTGACATCGCCGTGCTCACGCTCCACCGGGGCACGAGCGTCGTCCCGAATCCCAACGGCTCGCGCGCGCTCGAGGCGCGGGTCAAGCGCCTCCCGAAGCAGCCGATCCCCGAGGCCTGAGCCACAGGCCGCCGATGCCGGCGACGAGAACACCGCCGCCGGCGACGGCCGGACCGTCGCCGACGCGGACGAGCCCCGCATCGGGTGCCAGCACGACCGCCAGCGCCGTCCCACCGACCCACACGATCGCCACGCCGAGCGTGACCGAGGCAATCCGCCAGCGGAGGTGGCCGGTCGCGACGGCCCAGGCGGCGACCGCCGTCGCGACGAGCAGCAGGGGCACGAGCGGCCAGAATCGGAGCGACCACGCGACCACGCCGCTCGGGGCGAATCCCAGCCGTTCGACCAGGTCGAAGATCGTGTAGCTGGAGCGGTCGCGCGAGCCCGACCGCAACCACGGGAGGAACGTGCCGATCAGGGCGATGGCGGCGCCGACGGTCGTCGTCACGGCGCCGCGGAAAGCTCGGTCGACCACCCCAGGAGCGTAGGCCGCGGCCTACCGTGGCGGCATGACGTCGTTGCCCCACAGCAGTGTTCGCGGTACCAAGCACCTCGTGGCCGCAGCCGATCAGGTCGCGGCCCGCGCCGGTGACCTGATCTTCGAACGGGGCGGGAACGCCGTCGACGCCGCGATCGCGACGAATGCGGCGATCGCGGTGACCGGGCCGCACCTGTGTGGCATGGGTGGCGATCTGTTCGCCCTCGTCCACACGCCCGACGGCGTCGTCGCCCTCAACAGCAGCGGTCGCGCCGGTTCCGGCAGCGATGCGTCCGCGCTGCGTGACGAAGGCGCGACGACGATGCCGTTCCACCACGATGCCCGCTCGGTGACCGTCCCGGGTTGCGTCGACGGCTGGGCGGCGCTGCACGCCCGGTTCGGCTCGATGCCACTCGAGGAACTGCTCGCGCCCGCGCTCGACCTCGCGGAGTCCGGCTTCGCCGCCAGTCCCCTGCTCGCCGGCTCGGTGAAGCGGTTGGACCCGGCCGGCCGCGCACAACTCCACGAACTCGCCGAGCAGGCGACCGCCACCGGCGCCGTCGTCCGACGGCCCGGATGCGGTCGAGCCCTACGCGCGATCGCAGCGACCGGCCGGGACGGCTTCTACGGCGGCGAGTTCGGTGACGGGCTGATCCGGTTGGGTGACGGGCTCTTCACGGCCGCCGACCTCGAACGGGTGCAGGCCGACTGGGTCGAGCCGCTGTCGATCGACGCGTTCGGTGTTCGCCTGCACACGATCGGTCCGAACTCCCAGGGCTACCTGACGCTCGGCGGAGCACTCCTCGCCGACGGCCTCGACCTGCCCGACGACCCCGACGACGAACGATGGGCCCACCTCCTGATCGAGGCCGCCAAGCTGGCCGGCCACGACCGACCGGACGTGCTGCACGAGCACGCGGACGGCGACGGGTTGCTCGCTGCGATCCGCGCCCGGGCCGGGATGCTCGACGGCGAGCGGGCGGGCGGCGACGCGGTGGCGACAGGCTCGGGCGACACCACGTACCTGTGCACGGCCGAGGCCGGCGGCCTCGCCGTGTCGCTGATCCAGTCGAACGCGTCAGGGTTCGGTTCGTGGCTCGCCGAACCCAACACGGGCATCAACCTGCACAACCGCGGCCTCGGCTTCAACCTCGTCGAGGGACACGGAGCGGAGTTCGGGCCGGGCCGCCGGCCGCCCCACACCTTGTCGCCGGCGTTGGCGACGGCCGACGGGACGCTGCGCTCGGTGTTCGGCACGATGGGCGGCGACGCCCAACCCCAGATCCTGTTGCAGATCGCGGCCCGGCTGTTCCGGCACGGACAGTCGCCGGCGGCCGCGATCAACGCTCCCCGGTGGGCGTTGGCGGGTCCGGCGACCGGTTTCGACACGTGGACCGCCCCGGACGGTCAGATCGTCGAGATCGAGGGCCATGCGCCGGCGTCCTGGCATCGCCTCGCCGACCGCGGCCACCGGACGAGCGCCCTCCCGGCGTTCGACAGCGGATTCGGTCACGCCCACGCCATCACCCTCGAGCCAGACGGTGTGCTGGCCGGTGCGGCCGATCCGCGGGCGCGGATCGCAGCCACCGTCGGCCGGTAGGCGCGGGACCGGTACCGATCGCCGACTACGGTGCGAGGCGTGCCGGATCATGCCGTTGCGGATCATGCCGTTGCGGATCATGCCGTTGCGGATCGTTTG
>CAXBAZ010000152.1:0-7704 GCA_963973395.1 uncultured Acidimicrobiaceae bacterium | reverse complement strand
GTGGTCCACGCCGTGACTGTACGGCCGAGACGGCGTGGTGTCGGCGCGACCGCCGATCAGCGCGTGGTGGTCGGCCGCGTCGCCGCCAGGGCCTCGATGTCGGAGCGATGTGCCTGGGACGGCACGGCACCGTGCTTCGTGGTCGCCAGTGCGCCGGCCGCGGCGGCGAAGTGCACCGCCGCGAGCAGGCTGTCGCCCACGGCGAGCCGGGTCGCCAGTGCGCCGCAGAACGCGTCGCCGGCGCCCGTCGTGTCGACCGGGTCGACCGGGAACGCATCGAGATGGAGCGACGAGGCGCGGGTCACGACGTCGACCCCGGCACCGCCGCGGGTGACGACGATCTGCGACACGCCGTGATCGAGCAGGCGTTCGGTGCCGCCGAGCAGCTCGATCTCGTGCTCGTTGGGGACGACGATGTCGCACGCCGACAGCAGGTCGTTCGAGAGTTCGGCGGCCGGCGCCGGGTTCAGCACGGTCGTCGCCCCGCGTCCGCGAGCGGTTCGGAACGCCGCCGCCACCGTGGCCACGGGGATCTCGAGCTGGGCGATGACCACCTGCCCCACCGGGAGCTCGGCCGGCGCGACGCAGGCGTTCGATCCGGGCACGACGATGATCGAGTTCTCGCCGTCGTCGTCGACCGAGATGATCGCCCGCCCGGTGGGTTCGTCAGCGACCGTGACCAGGTGGGAGACGTCGATTCCCTCGTTCCTGGCGACGTCGCGGAGCAGGGCGCCGGCGTGATCCGAACCGACGGCACCGACCAGGGCCACGCTCGCTCCCGCGCGGGCGGCTGCAACGGCCTGGTTGAGGCCTTTGCCGCCGGGGAACTCGGCGTACGACCGACCGATCACCGTCTCGCCGGGACCCGGCAGCCGCGACGTGCGTGTCACCAGATCCAGGTTGAGGCTTCCGACGACCACGACATCGAATTCACGCATGGTCGGCGAGCGTAGGTCGCGAGGCCCGGGAACACGAACCGGTCCGTCGATCCACACGGGACGTGCCGCGGGCCGGTCGGAAACGCGGATTCCGGTGCTCAACCCGTCGCCCGGATGTTCCGATAGACAGACATACCTGCCGCCATGACCCATCCATCGTTCCCGAGCTCCTTCGCCGACGAGATCGGCGCCGTGCTCCGTCGTCCAGCGGGGCACGAGCGCGCCGCGCTCGGCCATGGCGGGCGGGCAGCCGAAGCGATGCTCGACCTGCTCCCGGAACATGTGAACCGGTACCGGGTGTCCGACCACGTCATCACGTACTGCAACGCCGCATGGGCCAGCCTCTACGGCACGACCCCGGAGCGTGCCGTCGGGACGAGTCTGGACTCCTACCTGTCGCCCGACGAAATGGAGGGCCTCCGCTCACAGCTCACGCTGCTCGGACCCGACCGGCCGATGTTGACCGACGTCGCGCCGAGACAGGCTTCGGACGAGGTCGAAGTGCGCTGGATCGAGTGGGCCGATCGATACCTGCACTGCGACCACGAACCCGAGGTCCTGTCGGTCGGTCGCGACGTGACCGACCGACATCTGGCCGAGGTCGAGTTGACCGAGAGCGAAGCGCGATTCCGTGACCTCGCCGACAAGTCGTCCGACATCGTGTGGCGGATCAGCGGCCATCCGATCCGGTTCGACTACCTCAGCCCCTCCGTCGAACGCATCCTCGGGTACGCCCCGTCCGACCTGATGGACGACTTCCAGCTCGTCGACCGGATCACCGGTGGCGACGTCATCGAGCTGGTCTCGATGGCGATGGGCGGTGGCGACGTGCCGCGTCGTGTCGATCTGCGCTTCCGGCACGCGAACGGGTCGACCGTCATCGGTGAGACGAGCATCACGCCGGTCCCGCACGGCGTCCAGGGCGTCACCCGTGATGTCACCGAGCTGCGCCGGCTCCAGGCCGCTACCGCCGAACTCGCCGTTCGCGATCCCCTCACGGGGCTCGGCAACCGGCGCTGCTTCGACGAGTTCCTCGACGCCGAGCTCGAACGGACCGCACACTCCGATTCTCCGCTGGCGATCGCATTCGTCGATCTCGACGGCCTCAAGCGGGTCAACGACCAACTCGGACACGGCGCGGGCGACCTCGTCCTGAAGGAGACCGCGCGCCGGCTCCGACGGGTCGTCGGCGACGTCGACCGGATCGCGCGCCTCGGCGGCGACGAGTTCGCGATCGTCTTCGAGCCGACGTCGCCGTCGTCAGCCGACATGATCGTCCAGCTCGACAAGGCGCTCGCCGAGCCGATCGAGATCTCTCCCGATCGTGTCGTCGATTGTGGTGCGAGCATCGGTGAGGCCGATACGCGCACCACCGGTCGTCGTCCCGAAGATCTGCTGGCGGCCGCCGACGAGGCGATGTACGCCGTCAAACGGTCTCGGCGCAGCGTGCTCCGTCGAACGCACTGAGCGAACCCGCTGAGCGAACCCGCTGAGCGAACCCGATGAGCGAGCCCGATGAGCGAGCTCGCCCGGCGCCGGTCAGGCCGTCGGAGATCGGCGTGGCAGCACCTTGTCGGGATTGAACAGTCCCGCCGGATCGAGCGCATCCTTGATGCGCCACATCAGCTCGAGTTCGATCTCCGACTTCTGGGCACCAACGCGGCCGAGCAGCTCCTGGCCGATGCCGTGCTCGGCGCTGATCGTGCCGCCGAACCCGAACGTCAACTCGTCGATCCGTTCGACGAGTTCGGGCACCCGCCGTCGGAAGTCGGCGACGTGGTCGGCGTGGCGGGGGGTGACGCTGAGGTGCAGGTTGCCGTCGCCCACGTGCCCGAACGCGTAGAAGATCGCGTCCGGAGCCAACTCCGCCGCGATCCGTCCGACGCCGTCGTGGTACGCGGCGATGTGATCGATCGGCACGGCGGTGTCCATCTTCAGCCCGTGCTCGTACAGAGGGAACACGACGGTGGGGATCAGCTCGTCACGGATCGTCCAGAGGTTGGCGTCCTGCTGCTCGGTGACCGCTGCGGTGGCGTCGACGATCAACCCCTGCTCGGTGGCGGCCTCGAGGAACCGCACGGCGAGGTCGTCGACGTCGGTCGTGGCGAGCAGCCGGATCAGCACGTACCAGTCGGCGGACGTCTCGAGCGGGCGGCGCACATCGGGTTGCCGTTCGCACACGAGCTGGACGCCGAGCTCGGGCACCAGCTCGAATGCCGTCAGGGCGTCGTCGGCGATCGAGCGACCCAGGGCGTAGAGCGGCATGACCGCGTCGAGGTCGCGGAGGGCGGCGAACACGCTGAGTTCGTTCTCGACCGCCGTCACCGTGTTCACGACCACCCGCGTCACGATGCCGAGTGTTCCCTCCGCTCCGATGAACAGCTGCTTGAGGTCGTATCCCGACACGTCCTTGCGCAGGGCCCGCAGCCCGTTCCACACGCGGCCGTCCGGCAACACGACCTCGACCCCGAGCACGTGATGGCGCATCGGTCCGTAGCGGAGCACGTTGCTGCCGCCGGCGTTGGTCGACACGGCGCCGCCGATCGTGGCCGTGCCCCGTGCGCCCCAGTCGGGTGCGAAGCGACGGCCGACGTGTCGCGCCGCCTCCTGGATGTCGTGGATGGTGGCGCCGGCCTGGGCGGTGATCGAGTAGCGGTCGGGGTGCACTTCCTCGATCGCCGTCATCCGCGTGAGCAGCACGAGCACGGTGGGTCGCGGATCGACCGGCACCGAGCCGCCGGACAGTCCGGTGTTGCCGCCCTGCGTGACGACCGCGAGATCCCGTTCGTGGCACGTCCGGACGACCGCCGCGACCTCGTCGGTCGACGCGGGTCGGACGATCGCCACCGGTTCGCCACGGAACTTGCCGCGCTCGTCGACGACGAGATGGTCCGCATTACTGCGGGCGACCATGCCGGCGGTGCCGACCAGTGCCGCGAGGTCGGCGTCGAGACCGTCGATCAGCGGCATCGCGTGAGCGCGTCGGGACGGGGTGTGGACGTACGGATCCGTGGCGGGGGGAGATGCATCGAGCGACGACCATATCGTCGGGACTCCACCGTCGGTCCGTCATCGCGGACACATCATCCCGACGCGAACGAGCCCGGGCACTCGGCCCGGGCTCGTACGACCGACGTGTGTCCGAGGATCAGACGAAGGCGCTGGCGAACACCAGGCTGACGATCGTCATGACCTTCAGCAGGATGTTCATCGCCGGGCCGCTCGTGTCCTTGAACGGGTCACCGACGGTGTCGCCGACGACCGCTGCCTTGTGCGGGTCGCCACCCTTGCCGCCGTGTGCGCCGGCCTCGATGTACTTCTTGGCGTTGTCCCACGCCCCACCGGCGTTCGCCATGAAGATCGCCAGGGCGAAGCCGGTCACGAGTGATCCGGCCAGCAGACCGCCGAGCGCGTCGACACTGATGAACCCCACGACCAGCGGGACGACGACCGCGAGTGCGCCGGGCACGATCATCTCCTTGAGCGATGCCTCGGTCGAGATCTCCACGCAGCGAGCAGAGTCGGGGTGGACGCCGGGCTTGCCCTCGCGGAGGCCCGGGATCTCGCGGAACTGACGGCGGACCTCTTCGATCATCTTGTTCGCCGCCCGGCCGACGGCGTCGATGGTCAGCGCCGCGAACAGGAACGGCAGTCCGGCTCCGACGAAGAGGCCGATGAAGACCTCGACGTCACCGACGTTGAGGTTCAGCGTGACGCCCTCGCCACCGGCCTGGCTGACGGCGTACTCGAAGCTCTTGAACAGCGCCAGGGCGGTCAGCGCGGCCGAGCCGACGGCGAAGCCCTTGGCGATCGCGGCCGTCGTGTTGCCGAGGCTGTCGAGGGCGTCGGTGACCTCGCGGACCGACGGATCGAGCTCGGCCATCTCGGCGATGCCGCCGGCGTTGTCGGCGATCGGGCCGTACGCATCGACGGACACGACCACACCCGTGGTGGCGAGCATGCCGATCGCGGCGACGGCGATGCCGTACAGGCCGCCCAGTTCCGTGTCGCCGAACGCCTGCTGGCCGCCCCAGTAGGCCACGCCGATGCCGGCGAGGATGAGGAGCACCGACGCGGCGACCGACTGCATGCCGTAGCTGATGCCGGCGAGGACAGTCGTGGCGGGGCCGGTCTCGGACTGCTTCGCGATCTTCTTGACCGGGCCGTAGTGGTCGGACGTGTAGTACTCGGCGGTCTTGCCGAGCGCCCAGCCGATGACGAGGCCGCCGATCACCGAGAGGGCGATGCCCCACGGCTTGTCGGCGTCGTCGAAGATCCAGTACGAGCCGGCGAGCACGCCGACGACGGTGATCCCCATGGCCACGTTGGTGCCCATGTGCAGAGCACGGCTCAGCGCGTGGCTGTCGGTGGACGTGCCGCCCTTCACCATGAACGAGCCGATGATGGAGGCGATCATGCCGACGAACGCGACGAACATCGGGAACACCAGGAGCTCGACGTTGCCGACGGCGATGTCCTCGGTCGACGCACCGGCGTTGACGGCGAGGAACGAGAACGCGACGAGCGAGATCGGGGCGATGATCGATCCGACGTACGACTCGAACAGGTCGGCACCCATGCCGGCGACGTCGCCGACGTTGTCGCCGACGTTGTCGGCGATCGTGGCCGGGTTGCGGGGATCGTCTTCGGGGATGCCCGCCTCGACCTTGCCGACGAGGTCGGCGCCGACGTCGGCGGCCTTGGTGTAGATGCCGCCGCCGACGCGGGAGAACAGAGCGATCGTCGACGCACCGAGGCCGTAGGCCGTGACGATCTCGAACGCATCGGTGACCTGGGCCCACTCGACGAAGACGAGGTACGTGAACATCAGGCCCAGCAGGCCGAGTCCGGCCACCGAGAAGCCCATGACGGCGCCGCCGCGGAACGCGACCGGGAGTGCCTTCGCCGGGCCCTCCTTGGCGGCCTCTGTGGTGCGGGCGTTCGCCATCGTGGCGACGGTCATGCCGGCATAGCCCGCTCCCGCCGAGAGGACCGCGCCGAGCAGGTAGCTCACGGCGGCGAGCGGAGCGATGACGAGTGCGAGCACGATCGCGAGGACGATCGCGAAGATTCCGACCCACTGGTATTCCTTCTTGAGGAATGCCTTGGCGCCCTTCTGGATCTCCGTCATCAGGAAGATCATCCGGTCGTTCCCCGGGGACGCCTCCTTCACCTTGGTGTAGTAGTAGCCGGCGAGTCCCAGCCCGGCGAGGGCTGAGAGCGCGGCGAGATAGGGAATTGCTTCCACTGTGTCGTGCCTCCTGGGGCGTCAATACGAGTCGCACAATGATGGTCGGTCCGACCCTCACTCTCCAACCCGGGGTTGCAGCCCACCGATCGTAGTCAGCGATGGCCCCGCGTTCGTGGAGATGGGTGAACGGCGCGTTTCGGGGTCGTGTCATGTCGGCGAGTAGCGTCCTCTCCATGGCACAGACCATCCCGCGCAGTCGTGGCCCCGTGTCGGGCTCCGCCGTCGGCAAGGGCGGCAAACGCAAGCCGTTCCTCCTCGACTTCTACTCGACCGCCCTCGGCAAGAAGTACGTGATGGCGATCACCGGCATCATCTGGATCGGCTTCGTGATCGGCCACATGATCGGCAACCTCAAGGCCTACATCGGCACGGTCACCGAGAACGGTCAGGAGACGTACGACCTCGACCTCTACGGTGCGTTCCTGCGCGAGTTGCTCGTGCCGATCCTGCCGCACGGCGTGTTCCTCTGGATCGCCCGCGCTGTCCTGGCCGGAGCGCTGTTGCTGCACATCCACTCGGCGTACTCGTTGACCGTGATGAACCGAAACGCCCGACCCGACAAGTACCGGTCCGAGCGCGACTATCAGATCGCCAACTTCGCGAGTCGCACGATGCGCTGGACGGGGATCATCGTGCTCCTGTTCATCATCTGGCACCTCGCCGACCTGACGTGGGGTTGGGTCAACCCCGACTTCGAGCACGGCATGATCTACCGCAACCTCGATGCCAGTCTGAGCCGGCTGCCCGTGGCGATCCTGTACATCGTCGCCAACATCGCGTTGGGCATCCATCTGTTCCACGGTACGTGGAGCCTCTTCCAGTCGATGGGATGGAACAACCCGCGCTTCAACCAGTGGCGCAAGAGCATCGCCGCCGGTGTCGCCACGTTGGTGGTCGTCGGCAACGTGTCGTTCCCGATCATGACCCTGGCCGGGGTGATCGACTTCGACCCCGACGTCACCACGGTGCACGACCTGCGCGAGATGGAAGAGCTCGACGCACTGACCACGACGGAGGGCGACGCATGAGCATCACACTCGATTCCAAGATCCCCGAGGGGCCACTCGCCGACAAGTGGAGCAACTACATCGCCGGCCAGAAGCTGGTGAACCCGGCCAACAAGCGCAAGTTCAAGATCATCGTCGTCGGCACCGGCCTGGCCGGCGCATCGGCCGCCGCGACGCTCGGTGAGCTCGGCTACAACGTCGACGCCTTCACGTTCCACGACTCGCCACGCCGCGCCCACTCGATCGCCGCTCAAGGTGGCATCAACGCAGCCAAGAACTACCAGGGCGACGGCGACTCGGTCCACCGCCTCTTCTACGACACGGTGAAGGGCGGCGACTTCCGTGCCCGCGAGGCCAACGTGCACCGTCTCGCCGAGGTGTCGGTCAACATCATCGACCAGATGGTCGCCCAGGGTGTGCCGTTCGCCCGCGAGTACGGCGGCATGCTGTCCAACCGCTCGTTCGGTGGCGCCCAGGTCAGCCGCACGTTCTACGCCCGTGGCCAGAC
>CAXBAZ010000151.1:0-7737 GCA_963973395.1 uncultured Acidimicrobiaceae bacterium | reverse complement strand
GGGCTCGAGACCGCGACCGAGTTCGGCCTCGCCGTCGACGACCCTTCACGGGCCGCCGGCGACCGGGCGTGGCCCGCCGCGACCACCGAGCACACAGACCGCCTGGTTCGTCGGTGGCTCGGGCTCACGTTGGCCCTGAACGCGATGTCGAGGTCGATCGGGCAGAGCGACGTGTATCCGTTCGTGCTGTCGCCGCAGGTGGTCGAGAAGCTCGATTTCGTGCGTCGTGTGTCGGCGATCGACTGATCGACACGCGTCGCAGACGCGCCGCGTCGCAGTGTGTCGGGCCGGTGAACAATCCGCGGTCGGCCGCGGGCGGCCGACCAACGATGTCCTAAGGTCGGGTCGCAGATGGACGAATTGCTGACCGATGACGGTGCCCCTCGCGAACTCGCCGCGGGGCTCATGCAGCTGATCGACCGGATGGGCGACGAGGAGCTCCGAGAGCGCCAACGGCTCGCCGAGGTCGACATCCTCGCCATGGGGATCACGTTCACCGTGTACTCCGACGGCGAGAACATCGATCGCGCCTGGCCGTTCGACATCATCCCTCGGATGATCCCGGGCGCCGAGTGGGACGTGGTGACCACCGGGCTCTCGCAGCGTCTGCGAGCGCTCAACATGTTCATCGACGACCTCTACAACGACCAGCAGGTCATCGCCGACGGCGTGTTCCCCGCCGACTTGTTGGAGGCGTCGGTCAACTATCGGCCGCAGTGTCGCGGGGTGCACCCGAAATTCGGCGTCTGGGCCCACATCTCGGGCTCCGACCTCGTGCGCGACGACGACGGCCAGATGTACGTGCTGGAGGACAATCTGCGGGTGCCGTCCGGGGTCAGCTACGTGATCGAGAACCGCGGGGTGACCAAACGGGCGTTCGCCGAGTTGTTCGAGCGGCAGCGCATCCGACCGGTCGACGGGTACACCGACGAGCTGAACCGGCTGCTCACCTCGCTCGCTCCTGACGGTGTCCACGACCCCACGCTCGCCGTGTTGACGCCGGGCATCTTCAACTCGGCCTACTTCGAGCACTCGTTTCTCGCCGAGCGGATGGGTGCCGAGCTCGTCGAGGGCGCGGATCTGGTGGTCGGCGACGACGACTGCGTGTACATGAAGACGATCAGCGGGCTGGAACGGATCGACGTGATCTACCGCCGGATCGACGATCTGTTCCTCGATCCCGAAGCGTTCAATCCCGACTCGCTGCTCGGAGTGCCCGGGCTCATGCGGGCGTGGAAGGCCGGCAACGTGGGGCTCGCGAACGCGCCCGGCGCAGGCGTCGCCGACGACAAGGTCGTCTACGCCTGGGTGCCCGATCTGATCAGGTACTACCTCGACCAGGAGCCGCTGATCCCGAACGTGCCGACGTTTCGCACGATGTACGACGACGAGCGTCGCCACGTGATCGACAACATCGGCGACCTGGTGGTCAAACCGGCGAACGAGAGCGGCGGTTACGGCATCATCATCGGGAATCGGGCGTCGCGCGCCGAGCTCGACGAGGCCGTGGCGGCGATCGAGGCCGACCCGCGCAACTGGGTCGCGCAGCCGATCCTGTCGTTGTCGACCGTGCCGACGCTCGTCGACGAGGGCGTCGAGCCGCGTCACGTCGACCTGCGCCCGTTCGTGCTGACCGGCGAGCACAGCTACGTCACACCCGGCGGTCTGACGCGGGTGGCGTTGACGAAGGGATCGCTGATCGTCAACTCGTCGCAGGGCGGCGGGAGCAAGGACACCTGGATCGTCGACGGCCGGTACCCGCCGCTCGACCCCACCTGGTCCCAGTCCCAGTCCCAGTCCCGTTCGCAGTCGCAGTCGCAGTCCCAGTCGCAGTCGCAGAACCGGTCCCAGTCGCAGTCGCAGGAAGTCGGCTGATGGTCCAGCTGCTGGCCCGCACCGCCGATCGGTTGTACTGGGGCGCCCGCTACGTCGAACGCGCCGAGGACACGGCGCGTGTCGTACGTGCGTACAACGACCTCGTCGTCGACTACCCGAGCGAGGAACTCCTCCGTTGGGAACCGCTCGCCGCGCTGACCGGTTCGGACGACACGATCGAGATCCCGGACGGCGACCCGTCGGGGGAGTTCACGATCGTGCGATCCCTGGTCGCCGACCGCTCGAACCCGTCGAGCATCGCCAGCACCGTGTCGGCGGCACGGGCGAACCTGCGCACCACGCGGGAGGTGATGCCGCGCGAAGCATGGCAGGCGATCAATCAGCTCTCGCAGTACGTCGACGCCACCTCGAACGGTGCGGTCGAGCGCCAGCTCCGAGACCGGTTCCTGGTGCGGGTCATCGAGATCAGCCGCCGTCTCGACGGCATCCTCGAGTCGACCATGTCGCGCGGCGAGGCGTACCGCATGATCAGGTTGGGCCGGCTGATCGAACGCGCCGACATGACGACCCGGGTGCTCGGCGTGGCCGCCGCCGGCCTCCTGCAGCTCGATGCGACGAACCGCGACGAGCTGATCCACGACGAAGTGAGGTGGATGAACGTGCTGCGCTCGGTGTCGGCGCTCCAGATGTATCAGCGGGCGGTGCGTGGTCCGATCGACGGGATGGGGGTCGTGAAGTTCCTGATGTACCACTCGCCGTTCCCGCGTTCGGTCCAGGGCTGCTTCGACGAGATCCGCGAGGTGCTGGTGCTGCTCCCGAACTCGGGCGACGTACTCGCGGCGCTCACGAGTGCCGAAGCGGTGCTGCACGCCCGCACCCCCGATGCGTCCGAAGGTGGGCGCCTCGATCAGTCGATGGAGCTCGTGCAGGTGGCGATCGCCGAGATCGCCGCAGTGCTGCACGACACGTACGTCGGCGACGTGGTCTGATGGGGCTATGCCCATCGTCACCCGACGTGCGACGCTGTCGGCGTGACACCGATGATCACCTCGTACGGCCGACCACTCGACGCTGACCTGGCGTCTCGCCTCCTCGACGAGACGAAGCTGGCCGGCCGTCAGGCGCGTGCCGACCGGCTGCTGGCCGCCGAGGGAGCCGGCCATCTCGTCCACGACCTGCCGGTGCGCGCCGACGGTCGCAACGCGGGCGTCGAGAGCCGACCGTGGCGCGTCGACCCGATCCCGCTCGTGCTCGACGCATCGACCTTCCGCTGGTTGTCGCTCGCCGTGGCCGAGCGGATGGAGGCACTCGAACTGGTGCTCCGTGATCTCTACGGGCGCCGCGATCTCGTCCGCGAGCGGATCGTGCCGGCCGAGCTCCTCTCCGCCACCGATCGCTACCGACTCAACGCGGTGGGGTCGGTGCCGCGCCGATGGCTCTCGACGTACGCCGTCGACGTCGCGACCGATGCGGACGGCGTCTGGCGCGTCGTGCAGGACCTGACCGACTCGCCACCCGGGCTCGGCTACTCGCTGCTCGATCGGTCGGTGATGTCACGGGTGCTCCCGGAGGTGTCGGCCCACGCCGACATCGCCAGCCTCGCCCGATTCCCGGCTGCGCTGCGCCGGGCGCTCGCCGCCGCGTCGGGGTCGCCCAGTCCGCGGATCGTCCTGTTCTCGGGCGGGCTCGACCACCCGTCGTACGTCGACCACTCGTACCTCGCGGTGCAGCTCGGCGTGAACCTCGTCGAGGGCGCCGATCTGGTGGTGCGTCAGCGGAAGGTGTGGCTGCGGACGCTCGACGGGTTGGAGGCGGTCGACGTGCTGTACCGGCGACTCGAGGACTCGACGCTCGATCCGCTCGACATCGCGTCGCACGGTGCGGTCGGCGTGCCCGGTCTGCTCCAGGCCGTGCGGGCGGGCGGCGTGATCCTCGCCAACGCACACGGCACCGGCGTGCTCGAGGTGCCCGATCTCGCCGCCGTGCTCGACGGTGCGATCGAGCGACTGCGTCCGTCCGAGCAACTGCTGCCGCGACTGGTCGGGCGACCGCAGCTGGGCACGGCGCCCCTCGCCCCGGGCTCGGTCGGCCCCGACCTCGCCGCCGCCGAGGTCGTCATCCGTCTGTTCGCCGTGCACGACGGCACGAGCATCCAGGTGCTCCCCGGCGGTACCGGCCGGGTGCTGGCCCCCGGCGACGACCCGACGACACCCACCGCCTGCACCGCCAAGGACGTGTGGGTGCTGGGCCAGACCGTCGCTCCGGTCGTCGGGCCGCGTCTGCCGCAGGTCGACTTCGGTCGCAGCGTGCCGACCCGCGCCGCGGACGCCCTGTACTGGACCAACCGGGCCGCCGAACGTGCCGAGGCGATGGCGCGCACGATGCGGGTCATCTCGTCCCGGATCGAACAGGACCCGGGGCTCGCCGGTCTGCACGGAGGTGCATGGACGGCGCGCATGATGCGGGTCGCCGCCAGGGTCCGTCGTGATCACACCGACGTGCCGACCGCGGCACCGACCCTCGATGCGTTGAACGAGGAGCTCTCGCTGGTCGGCGATGCGGTCGCGAACGAGATTGGGTCGCTGTTGACCGAGGCCACGACGGTGCGCGAGTTCCTGTCGGTCACGACCGGACGTGTGCTCGCCCATCTCGCCGAACTCCGGTCGTCGCTCCAGCAGCGGATGACGGTGATCGACGACCTCGACGCGGTGCTCGCCGACTTCGCCGCGCTGGCGGGGCTCTGGCAGGAGAGCACCGTCCGCGGGCCCGCATGGCGCATCGGCGACACCGGGCGTCGGCTCGAACGCTGCCTGGTGGTGCTCGATCTGATCGACGGTGCGATCGGTGGTGCGGGTCATTCCGACGATCCGCTCGACGCGGAGATCGACGCCGCTGCCGTCGAGGTGCTGCTCGCCGCCAACGACAGCCTGGTGGCGTATCGCCGACGTCATCGCAGCGACGTCGAGATCGAGGCGGCGATCACGCTGCTCGTCCGTGAGCCGTTGAACCCACGTTCGCTGGCTGCATCGCTCGAGCGGCTCGTGCAACACGCCCTCGACGGCGAACCGGCCGTCGGAGGTGCATTCGCCGATCGCGCCCGTCGTGCGCTCGCGCTCCCGACCGACGAGATGTTGACGGAGATGCGTTCCGTCGTCGACGATGCCGGCCGGCGGGTCGTCAGCCGCTGGTTCTCCACCCCCGTCAACCCGATCGTGTTCAGCGCGACGGGTCGTTCGGCATGACCCGGCAACCCGCGTCCGGCGCCGCTCGACGGCGACGGCCCGCGGGAACAGGGGGGTGCACCGCATGACTCGGACGTATCGCGTCTCCCACCGGACGACGTACCGGTACTCGAAGGTGATGACCGACGGGTACTCGATCGGCTGCCTCGTGCCCAGGCCGACGGACCGGCAGGTCGTGCACGACTCCACCGTCCGGCTGTTCCCCGCTGCGTCCGAGTGGGATTCGTTCCTGGACGTCTACGGCAACTTCATCAACCAGTTCGGCCTCCACGAACCGCACGACGAGATGGTGGTCGAAGCGCTCAGCGTCGTCGAGGTGTCGCAGCGACCCGTGCCGGTCGACGCGACGCCGTGGGAGGAGGTGGTCGCGCAGTCCGCCCGGGCGGTCGGCGACCTCGCGATCGACATCGGGATGTTCCGGTCTCCGTCGCCGCTCGTCGACGTGGGTGCCCTCGCCGAGTCGTTCCGTGGCATCACCGACACCGTCTTCACGGCCGGCCGGCCGGTCGTCGAGGCGCTGACCGCGCTCTGCGACACGATCCATCGGGAGTTCGAGTTCGACGCCGCCTTCTCGACCCTGTCGACCCCGCTCGACGAGGTGCTGGCCGCTCGACGCGGCGTCTGTCAGGACTTCGCGCACCTCGCCGTCGGGTGTCTGCGCTCGCTCGGATTGCCCGCCAGGTACGTCAGCGGCTACATCGAGACCGTGCCGCCACCCGGCACGGAGCGCCTCGTCGGGGCCGACGCGTCGCACGCGTGGTGCTCGGCCTGGACGCCGCAGTCGGGCTGGGTCGACTTCGACCCCACCAACGGCCACCTCCCGGTCAACGACCACATCACCGTCGCGTGGGGACGCGACTACTCCGACGTGACACCGGTGCGAGGTGTGATGATCGGGCCGGCGGCGACGCAGGAACTCGACGTCGCCGTCGACGTCGCACGTCTCTGACAGCGTGTGGGACAGGGGCGGAGCCGCCTCGCACGACGGGCTGTGACACACGACCGGATCCGGCTCGGAATCCGATCGTGGATTTGGTGGTTGTCCCCGCAACGATGGAACCCGTGCCGAACGACGAACCCGATGCTGCGCGGCTGATCACGCGCCCGTTCGTCTCGGTGACGATCACGGCGTTCATCTTCTTCTTCTACATCGGGATCGTGCTCGTGACGATCCCACGGTTCATCGAGGACGAACTCGGTGCGGGTGAGTTCGGCGTCGGTCTTGCCGTGGCGACGTTCGCCGGTGCGGCGATCGTGGTGCGGCCGTTCCTCGGGCGTCTGATCGAGCGCTTCGGACGTCGGGCGATCATGATGGCCGGCGCACTCATCGCGGCGGCCAGCGGTGCGATGCTCGGTCTGTCGACCGCACTGTGGCACGTGCTGGTGTTGCGATCGTTCATGGGGTTGGGTGAGGCCGCTCTGTTCGTCGGCGCCGCCACACTGATCGCCGACCTGTCGCCCGCCAACCGACGGGCCGAGGCAGCCAGCTACTTCTCGGTCGCGGTCTACGGCGGCATCGGTCTCGGCCCGACGATCGGCGAGTGGGTGCTGGCCGACGACCGGTACACGCTCACCTTCCTCTCGGCATCGGCGTTCTCGACGCTGGCGGCGTTCACCGTGCTGGGCGTGCCGCGTCGGGTCGACCGGTCGAGCACGCCGGTCGCGAGCGACACCAAGCCGCCGCTGTTCCACCGTGCCGCGTTCTGGCCCGGGGTCGTGTTGGCCTCGGGCATCGCGGGGTTCGCGGTGTTCGGAGCCTTCATTCCCGAGTACGCCCGCACGGTGGGCCTGGCGGGCTCGGCGGGCCTGTTCCTCGTGTACAGCGCCGTCAGTCTCCTCCTGCGGCTGTTCGGTGCGCGCCTACCGGAGCGCTTCGGTGAACGCCGTATGGTGACCGTGGCGCTCGGTTCGTTGTCGCTGGGCCTGGTGCTCATCAGCCTCGTGGCCGAGCCGTGGGCGCTGTGGGTCGGCGCCGTCGTCGTCGGGGTGGGCATGGCGTTCCTCTATCCGTCGCTGATGGCGAACGTCGTCAATCGTGTCGACGCCAGCGAACGCGCCAGCGCACTCAGCACGTTCACGATGTTCTTCGAACTCGGGTCGGTCGTCGGCGGTGTCGTCCTCGGCGCGGTCGGTCAGCTGTTCGACAAGCGCGCCGGCTTCTTCGGGGGTGCTGTGATCGCCGCCCTCGGCCTCGTCGCACTGTGGAAGACGGTCGTCGATTCGTCGGGCCGCTCGGTCGCCGAGGTCGTCTCGGAAGAACCGGTGCCGGCGGGTCGTCACTGACGCCCGACGACGTCGCCGTCGGGTGGTGGTCGCCGCACCAGGATCGGTGACGGCGGTGGCCACTACCCTCGGGCCCATGACCGAGACCTCCGACACCAGCGTCGACATCAAACCCCGCTCGCGCGACGTGACCGACGGCATCCAGAAGGCGGCATCCCGGTCGATGCTGCGCGCGGTCGGGCTCACCGACGACGACTGGGACAAGCCCCAGGTCGGGATCGCGTCGTCGTGGAACGAGATCACACCGTGCAACATGTCGATCCGTCGACTCACCGAGGCGGCGAAGGAGGGGGTGCGGAGCGCCGGCGGCGTCGCCCTGGAGTTCGGCACGATCACGGTGTCCGACGGGATCTCGATGGGTCACGAGGGGATGCGT
>CAXBAZ010000150.1:0-7771 GCA_963973395.1 uncultured Acidimicrobiaceae bacterium | reverse complement strand
GCGCAGTGTGTTACGGTTGTCAAGCACAACACTCAGCGATGGAGCGTCATGGTCAGATCTCGTAAGAATTCGGCACAGGACACCGAGGCGCGGCCGCGTTCGGCGGACGAGCTCGACGTGAACGCCGTGGTGTCGTACAACGTGAAGGCGATCCGCGAACGGCGGGGTTGGACGCAGCAATCCGTTGCCGAACGGCTGAGTCGTCTCACTGACCATCAGCTCCCGCAAGCGTCGATCTCTGCGATGGAACGCGGCTTCGACGGCGACCGCCGGCGACGCTTTGATGCTCACGAGCTCTACTTGTTCTCGGTGGTATTCGATGTGCCGATCGCCTACTTTTTCGTGCCGCCACCAGGCACCGGCATGAACGTGCTCGCCGATACGAAGCGGCCGGTCACGGAGCTGTACGCGGCGCTGCTCGGCAAGGAGTGGCAACTCGACCCGCTCGATGAGCGTCTCGCCGAAATTCGGATCAACAACCCGGAGGAGACAGACCCCGTTCTCGCCGCTGTGTTCGGCGGACCGGAAGAGGGTGCACAGAACTGGCACGAGAGCTTCCGCACGTGGCGCAAGAAGCGACTTCGCGAGATCGAGCGCGAGTACGGCGACCGACTCGATGAGGTCGCGACGTTCCTCCGGGAGTTCGGCGCCAAGGTTGAAGCGCTCGGGGCACGCGGCTACCTCGAGTCGATGTCGCACCGAGAGGGCGAATCGACTCTCGACGACGAGCCGGTTGGTGCGGATGGAGTTCCCAGTGGGGATGAATTGGTGACCAACCTCCAAGAGCCCGAGGAGGCGTAGGGCATGCGCGGGTCAGTCGTGAAGAAGGGCGACAAGTACTACGTCAAGATCGAGCTCGACCCCGATCCGTTGACGGGCAAGCGTCGCCAGAAGTGGCACTCCGGGTTCCGAACGAAGCGGGAGGCGGAGAAGGCTCGGGTCGATTTGCTCTCCAAGTTCGATCGTGGCGAGTACGTCGAACCCACGCAGCAGACCCTTGCGGACTATCTGTTGGAGTGGCTGCCGGCGATCCAACACACCGTGCGGCCGTCGACGTTCGACTCGTACTCGCGCAACATGCACAACCACGTCATCGCCCACATCGGCACTACCAAGCTCGCTCGCGTCGACCCCGTAGCGCTGAACGGTCTGTACGCGCTCCTGCTTGCTTCGGGTCGGCGGAGGCCATCCCGCACGGGGACCGGCTACTCGGCTGCTGTCGTTGAGCGTGCCATGGCGTTAAAGGATGAGGGTCTGTCGCTGACAGCGATCGCCGAGCGGATTCGAGGTGAACTCGATGAGGCCTCGGACATCTCGAAGAACACGATCAACTCGCTGCTGCGTCGCCAGTCAGAGCCGAAAGCCATGGACGACGCGCCCGACGGGCTCGACCCACGAACGGTCAACTACATCCACAACATTCTCCATCGGGCGTTCAAGGATGCGGTGCGCTGGGGGCGCCTCGCCCGCAACCCTGCCGATGCGGCCGATCCGCCCAAGGCCCGCCAGAAGTCGGATGGCGTGAGGGCCTGGGATGCGTCAACACTCCGCACGTTCCTCTCCCAATCGCGAGAGGCCGGCGACCGTTTGCACGGCTTGTGGGTGCTGCTCGCGACCACCGGCATGCGGCGCGGTGAGGCGCTCGGCGTGCGATGGAGCGACGTCGATCTCGACACCGGCCGATTGCGAGTCGTGCAGACCATCACCCAGACGCGCAGCAAGGTGACTGTCGGCGAGCCAAAGACGGTGAAGGGACGGCGCTCGATCGCGTTGGACGACGGCACGGTGGCCGTGTTGCGAGCCCATCGCAAGCTGATGCTCGAGGAGCGACTACTCATCGGCCCCGACTTCGCCAACGAGGGTTTGGTCTTCCATCAAGTCGACGGCAGTTGCCTGAGGCCCGACGCGGTCAGCGGCCAGTTCCTCCGACGCGTGAAGCAGTACGACCTTCCGAGGCTGACCCTTCACGGCCTCCGCCACACGTGGGCAACGCTCGCCCTCGAGCAAGGCATCCACCCACGAGTCGTCCAAGAACGCCTCGGCCACTCCACCATCGCCATCACGTTGGGCATTTACAGCCACGTCAGCCCCACCCTCCACGACGAAGCCGCGTCACTGGTTGCGGAATCCGTCCTTCCGTCGTCGTAGGACGCCGTCGAAACCGCCGTGTCTGACCAGATGTTCTCTCCGCTAGCCAACCCGTGCCCTTGGTTGCTTCAGGCTGCTCAAGTGGTCCCTATTTTTCCAGCCAACAGAGGGTCTCTTCACCGGGGCGCCTCGTGTGAGAGGATCACCCAATGGGATTTGGAGACCTGAAGTTTGGATATTCCGACGCCTATACGGAGGCACAGCGTGATCCGGACCTATTGCGACACGGCTACTACGATCCCATGGGTCTCGAGGACGAGGTTCTACATCAGCACGGCTTCTTGGTTCTCGGGCAAAAGGGCTCCGGGAAGTCCGCGTTCGCCGTTCGCCTGCAATTGCAGCAGACAGCAGAGCTGCTTGTCTCATCAATGATGTTGGGAGACTTTCCTTTCGCAGACTTCTCCAGTCTCCAAGCGGGAGGAGCTGCGAAAGAGGCGCGATATCCGACTGCCTGGCGCTGGCTGATGTGTCTTTCACTCTTGGAATCGTTTGCACGCGACGAATCGATGAAACTGGACGATGCGGACAGGTTTAGATCAAGCATCGCCGTTCTGAAGAGCGCTGGATGGATTTCGGCCGATTCATTGCGGGCACTGATAGTCCAAAACACACGGAGGTCCCAGGTTGGGTTCACGCTGCCAGTTGTGGGAGCTAGCACCGGCAAGGACAGCGTCACCGGTCAGGGCTTACCGTTTCCAGCGGCGATAGACACAGTGGCGACCCTCGTATCAAAGTTCAAGTCCGACGCCACCCACATTCTTATCATTGACGGTCTAGATGACCTCCTGATCGAACAGAACATGCAGTGGGACATTCTTTCGGCTCTAATAACTGCTGCGAATCGCCTTAACGAGGACTTGTTCTCATGGGAGGTTGAGGCAAAGGTGGTGGTTCTATGCAGAAGTGATCTCTTCGACCGACTGCCCGGCGCCAACACCAACAAGGTCCGCCAGGATTCATCCAAGACTCTCAACTGGTACCAGGACATCAAGAACCCGAAGCTCTCCCATCTCGTAAGTCTTGCGAACCTCAAAGCATCCGTACGTACACCAGATCGCCCTGATCCGCTTGGCGACTATCTGCCAGGGAGTTTCCGCTTGGAGTCCGGGGGCGAGTTCGAGACGATTGAGTATCTTCTTGAGTACACACGACACACTCCGCGTGACTTTCTTCAGTTGCTCGACTACATAGCTGCAGCCTGCCGAAGCAGTGATGTCATCGGGAAAGTACCGGGCGACGTTATCGAGGCCGGAGTACACAACTACTGTCAGGAGTACTTTGTAGGTGAGGTGCGTAACGAGCTATTCGGGCTCCTCTCCGAGGAGGAAATCGACCTTACGAAGCGTCTCCTCCGGGGACTTCGAAGGAACCGCTTCTTTCTGCACGAATTGGAGACGAAGGTGCGAAACTCCTCACAGTATAAGGATCTTCCGGTTGAAAGAATCATTGATCAACTGTTCAACGCTGGGCTGATCGGGAATCTCATTAAAGGTGGAGATCGTGCTCAACCATACACCCGCTTCAAATACCGAAATCCCTTCCAAGAACTTGATCGCGATATGAATCTTGTCTTACACAACGCCGTGATCAACGCATTCAACATCCGGCGGAGCAGCGGAGGAGGACTCTAAACCAGTGGGGTGAAATCGCCAGTTGGGCCACACGCGCACTCTTCCAAACCTCAATGTCTTCCCGAGATGAGCCGATACGGAACCAGATCCAACGAAGGGGAGCCGGCATTTGGTCCAGTTGCCTACCGCCGGACCCGATCAGCAGCGAGTTCCTCCGGCGAGTGAAACAGTACGACCTCCCGAGGCTGACCCTCCACGGCCTCCGCCACACCTGGGCGACACTCGGCCTCGAACAAGGCATCCACCGACGAGCCGTCCAAGAACGCCTCGGCCACTCCATGATCGCAAATGGGGTTGGCAATCTACGGCCACGTCAGCCCAACCCTCCAGGACGAGGTGGCCTGCCTCGTGCTCACGTAGACGCGCGGCCAAATCGCGGTATGCGACAGGGGCGATGTGATCAGATGTGGGAATGCGCGACCCAATCGTGACCGAGGAACAGATAACCGAAGGGCTCGGTGCGTTCGACGAACTCGAGTATCTAGGAGGCGGCACCTTTGGTGATACGTACCGTGCTGTGCGAGGCGACGATGAGATCGCACTCAAGGTCGTTCACGTTGAGGGGCTTCCAGACTACTTGTGGAAACGAGAGGTGGAAGCGCTCAGGCGGGTCGAACACCCCAACGTGGTCGGCTTCCAGTCGTCAGGGACTTTCCACTCGTTCGCACGTGACTACTCCTATCTGATTTGCGAGTACATCGACGGAGGCGACGTTGCGGCAGCAATTGCGGCGGGGCGTCTACCAGAGTCAACCGCTGAAATGGTCGAGCTTCTAACCGGGCTACTCGCGGGCGTAGCCGAGATTCATGATCTGGGCATCCTCCACAGAGATATCAAACCGGCCAACGTCGCGCTACGCCACAGCGACTGGGGGCAGCCAGTTCTGCTCGACTTTGGACTGGCCCGCTTGGTCGATATGTCCTCACATACCGAGTTGCCAGCCCACATCGGCACTGCTAGATACATGGCCCCTGAGCAGCTCCGCGGAGGTGCGGCGCGTCGAAGGAGCGACCTCTTCGCGGTTGCTGAAGTCGCCTATGAGGCCATCACAGGTCGGCACCCTTTCGTTCCTCCCGGCGAGGCCGCGACCCTGCAGGCGCTTCACGATCGGATCCGAGATCAATCTCCCGAGCCAGCGTCGACATTCAATGCGGCTTCCGCTCCCGAGATTGACGGTGTCCTCGCTCGATTGTTGAGCTACCGGCCGCACGAGCGGCTGGGAATTTCGGCCGCCCTCAAGGATATGGAACAGATCCATGGCGATGTCTGACCCCCGTTTCATCGCCCATCAGGGCAACCAGGCTCCGCCCGTCCTGCTGGACTTTCTCCGGAACAGGCCCACTGGGCTGGCCGCGGCGACGGGCGCAACAGTATTCATTCCGCGCTACAACCCCGGAACGCTGGAGAACATGTTGAACAGTCTCGACTCGTTCTCCGACCTTGTCCTTGCTGACCCCGAAACGCATCGACTCCACTATCAATTCGCAGACCGAGGACGCGCCCGGCAGGCTTACGACTATCTGCAGGAGAGCGACCCGATCGCAAACGCGAGACGGTTCGTCAACAACGCCCTCAGATCCCAGGAAAACGCTAGCCGAGCCACGCTGATCTCTCCGTGGCTGCTGCACGGCACGACTCCCTCAATGGCTTTCGCTCGGGCAACGGTCCGCTACGCCGAACTCGCCAGAGCCCATCCACTTGTAGCTGGAGGGCTGGACCTCATGATGGGTTTCGCGGTGACGGAGAGCGTGGTCAGATCCGATGGGGCCCGCGATGACTTCCTTGATGAAGTCACCGAGCTTGACCCT
Source organism: uncultured Acidimicrobiaceae bacterium (assembly GCA_963973395.1). GTDB lineage: Bacteria > Actinomycetota > Acidimicrobiia > Acidimicrobiales > Ilumatobacteraceae > Ilumatobacter. Next base: position 2,184 of record CAXBAZ010000150.1, on the reverse strand, counting down.
GGAGTCATCTACCTGAGGGTGAGCATCACTCCAGCAACGTCGTTTGGCCAATACAGGGACGAGGCGGCTCTTCGTGGTTGGGCGACGCTCGTGGAGTCACTCGCCGACAACGACTTCACAGTTCTACTTCCCCAGTCCGGTGTTGTCGGATGGTTAATGACTGCGTTCGGCGCCCAGGCCTTTGGAGCCGGAATCAACAACTCAATGCACCGTTTCTCTGCGCCGTCGGGCGGGTTCGGGCAGCCGCTCGAGTGGTATTTCTACGAGCCCATGCTCACGTTCGTCCTACGGCCCGAAGTTGGTGCACTCGATGCAGCCTTGGGCCTCACGGGATGCTCATGTCGTTACTGCGCTCAGCTGCCGTTTGGCGGACCGGGGAACTGGGACCGGAACACCGCTGGACTGCACTTCATGACGGTATGCGCCGACATGATGCATCGTTGCGCTAGCTCGCAAGACCGACGGGATCACGTTCGAGGTGTAATTCGGCAAGCAGACTCGAACTACCAAACGGTGCGTTCAGCAAACGTGGTGCTCGATCCACGATCGGTGCCGCAGCACCTGGAAGTCTGGTCTCGGGTAGTTGCCTAACGTCGCGTCCAAGCAGAGAGTTCAGAACTTGTTCCGCTGCGAACCATGAGGCGGCGGGATCGCGCCGAGGATGACGGCGAGCGGCGACGCGTGTAGTAACCGCATGAGCCTCGTCTACCTCTAGCAGGCCCACCCCCAGCTTCTCAAAGTGCGCGGAGGCTTTGGTGAACCTGTGCGCGTACTCGAATCCAAACGCCACGTACGCAGCATGTGCTGCCTGCTGGTGAGCTCGTGCTTGAACTAGCGCTGGGCGCCAGGCTGAGACCTTCACTTCGACACTGATCAACCGGTCAGCTACCGATCGAGCGTGACGACCACGCACAAGTCCGCCCCGCTGGTCCTCGTGGACAAAACCGCTCCGCTTGAGATCTCGGACCACTCTCTGAAGGTGCACCTTGGTGTACGGGAAGGATCCCACGAGGGTGTCGAACCGGGTGGGGCGGTCGGATCGAAGCCGGCGGAGCACTCGGATCTCGGTCTCATTTAGCGGACGAGGCTCGCTCTCGCCAAGCCGATCAACCAGAGCCTGCTCATCGATTCTCGCAAGCACAACATCCGGAATTCGTGTCAACCACTCACACTCCCGAAGCGCCAACCATACGCCAGCGCCCAGTTGCATCCGGTCGACCCCGGCTGCGACAGAATTGGCGAGGACGCTCTCTGCACGTGTCACGGAGTCACGGTAGCGGCAGCCGCCCTGCGCATGGCAGACCTGATGATGAGGTGAACGTCCAGCGACCGTTCTTGTGCGCGGCGAGACGCGACGGAAGCCGCGTCGTACATGACTCTCCGACCGCGCTGGACACGGCGCCTCGACCCTGTCATCATAGGTTTCTTATTCATAGGCATAAGAAGTAAGGAGCAATGATGGCTCTCCACGAGGACCGCATGCGTGCACTCGCCAACCGCGAGGAAACGGCCTATCGAACTCACCACGCCGCGATCTCAGCCGCCCAGAAGGCGCTCGAGCGCAAACTGCGTAGAATCGAAGCCCTGCGAAAGGAGCTCGCTCGTCGAACCGACGAAGCGGAGGTTCTTGTGCGTAACTCACCAGGACCCAGGGTCGAGATCTTCCATTCAGCAACCGAATATTGCGGGCGGGTGAACGCTGCAGCGGTCAAGCGTGATAAGTACGACCGACTCTTCATCTCCGAGGCCCTCGAGCGCGACTTACGGCCATGCTCAGCATGCGCCACCCATCTGGTGAGGCGACGCCGCCCTACTAGCGGGGCGGCGTGATGCCGCCCCCGCGACTCGGACCGCCCCCTGGCGTTTGGATCTCCCTGGCTGGTGCGCGCCGCAGTGCTATGCCACCGACCGACCGACCACGGGCTTCCGGACCAAGCAAGGTCAGCAACAGGCCGCCTCCGTCGCCCGGGTACGCGTAGGCGGATTAGGAGTGAGCCGAAGAACGGTCCGTTCACAAACTTCCAATACTCACCGCCTCGGGCTAGCGAGGTTGGCGAGATGAGCTGGCAGGACTTCGATCTCGACAGCCAGTTGGAGCGCGATCTGCTCAGTCGCGCATTGCCAGTTGTCCCAACAAGCAGTTCGGGGGCTCACCGAACAACGCTGGATCAAGCAACTGGCGTC
>CAXBAZ010000149.1:0-7782 GCA_963973395.1 uncultured Acidimicrobiaceae bacterium | reverse complement strand
CAGGCCGAAGCCGACTACCAAACGGCGCTGGCTGACCCGACGTCCACCGAGCAGGAGCTTGCAGCGCTGGAAGCGTTGGTGGAAACCGAGCAGGCCGATCTTGACGAGGCGGAGACGCAGTTCACGAATGCGGACCAGCAGTTGGAGAGCGCGGAGACACAGCTGGCTAACGCGGATACGCAATTCGACAACGCCAACGACCTTAACGTGTTGTACGAACTGGGTATTGATCTCGACGCGCTCTCCGACGTGGTCGTCCGGGGGCGGTACGTCAACCAGCGGGTCGCCGTCGCACCGATGGAACCGCACGGCGTCGCCGCCGCCCCGGCCGACGACGGTCGCCTCACGGTGTGGACGTCGAACCAGTTCCCCCACTACGTGCACGCCGGGATCGTGGCGGCGACGGGCATCGATGCCGACCAGTTGCACCTGATCACACCCCAGGTCGGTGGCGGCTTCGGCGGAAAGGCCGGGATGCAGCACGAGTACACCGTCGTGGTCGAGGCCGCCCGGCGTCTGGGCCGGCCGGTGATCTGGGTGCCGACCCGCAGCGAGGACCTGATGGCGAAGGACCACAGCCGCAGCCAGGTTCAGTACGCCGAACTGGGGTGTCGATCCGACGGCACGTTCACCGGGCTGCGCGTGCGCCTCGTCGGCGACGGCGGTGCGTATCCGGGGATCGGTGCGTCCCTGCCGGGCGGCACCCGCCGCATGTCGCACGGCACCTACGACTTCCCGGCGATCGACTTCGACGTCGCCGTCGCCGTGACGAACACGCCGCCGACCGGCGCGTACCGGGGTGCGGGCCGGCCCGAGGCGACCGCGCTGCTCGAACGGCTCGTCGACCAAGCGGCGCGAGAGCTCGGGATCGATCCGATCGAGCTGCGCGAACGCAACCTGCTCGCCGATGACGTCTTCCCCTTCACCACGCTCACCGGCAACTCGTACGACAGCGGTGAGTACCGTCTCCCGCTGCACACCGCGGCCGAGGCGATCGGCTACGAGGAGCTACGTCGTGAGCAGGCCGAGCGGCGCGCACGTGGCGACACGCTTCAGTTGGGCATCGGGGTGGCGTGCTACGTCGAGATCACCGGTGGCGGCAATTCGTCCGAGTGGGGCAAGCTCGAGGTCCACGACGACGGCAGCGCGACGATGTACTGCGGCACGCAGTCGCACGGGCAGGGCCACCAGACCGCCTATGCGATGCTCGTGAACGCGCAGACGGGGATCCCGCTCGATCGCATCACGCTCGTCGACGGCGACACCGACCTCGTGCCCCAGGGCGGTGGTCGAGCGGGCCAAGGAGCTCGCGGCCCGAGCGCTCGAGGCCGACGTCGCCGACATCGTGGTCGACACGCAGACGGGCACGGTCGGGGTCGCGGGTGTGCCCGCCAGCGCCCTCACGTGGGCCGAACTCGCCGTTCGGGCCACCGAGACCGACGGGGCGCCGCTGGCCGCCGACACGGTGTTCAACGGCGACGGCGCGTCGTTCCCGTTCGGTGCCCACATCGCCGTGGCCGAGGTCGATACCGAGACCGGCCAGGCGCGCCTCGTCCGCCACGTCGCCGTCGACGATTGCGGCACGATCATCAACCGGCTGCTCGTCGAGGGCCAGCAGCACGGCGGGATCGCATCCGGCGTCGGGCAGGCGTTGTACGAGGAGGTGCGCTTCGACGACGACGGCAACCCGATCACGTCGAACTTCGCCGATTACGCGATGCCGTCGGCGGCCGACATGCCGAGCTTCGAGGTGCACTCGACGGTCACGCCGTCGCCGCGCAACCCGCTCGGCGCGAAGGGCATCGGCGAGGCGGCCACGATCGGTTCGACACCGGCGATCCAGAACGCGGTGATCGACGCGGTCGCCCATCTCGGCGTCAGGCACATCGACATGCCGTGCACCGCGGAACGGGTGTGGGCCGCGATCGCAGAGGCCGCCCGGGGCGACCACGACCCGTGGCGTGAACCCCCGGCGGTCTTCGCCACGCTCCCGAAAGGCCTCGAAGGCGACGCAGAAGCCGCCGCCGCAGCCGACGGCATCTGAATTGCGAGTTGTGCCAGACACAACTCACAATTGATTGCGGGGAGCCTCAGGTCCGCGACCCGCGCTGCCCCCGCAGCCCCAACCCGCGACACCGCCGACCCGAGGCACGTTCCCTGGCGTGGTAGGAAATCGGGGTGGCGATCGAGGTTCGGCCGGCGACGGTGTTCGAGGACGTGTGCACGATGGTCGGCCCGAAACGACCGGACGCGAACGTGTGCTGGTGCCTGAGCTACCGGATCCCGTCGAAGGAGAACCGCTCGCTCGTCGGACCGGCACGGGGCGAACGGGTACGGCAGCTGATGGACGAGGCGCCGCCCGGCGTGCTGGCGTACGACGGCGACGACGTGGTCGGATGGGCCGGCGTTGCTCCTCGGGCCGACACGACGTTCGCACGGAACCGGAAGATCCCGCACGTCGACGAGCTCGACGTGTGGTCGGTGTGGTGCATCCGGGTCCGCCCCGGTCACCGGAAGTCCGGGATCTCGCACCACCTGTTGCAGGGCGCCGTCGAATTCGCCCGGGCCGGCGGTGCGCCGGTGATCGAGGGCTACCCCGTCGACAACCAGGGTGAGCGGGTCGACACGACCATGGCCTACGTCGGCACACGAGCGCTGTTCGAGCGAGCGGGGTTCACGAAGGTCGCCGACACCGAGTCGGTACTCGACGGCTTCCCTCGCGTCCTCATGCGCCTTCCCCTCGCCTGACCGCATCGTCCGGCGGCCCGGGTCGCGGATTCAGGGCCCGGCGCCACATACCCGCGACAGGGTGGTCGATGTCAGCTGCGGGGGACCTGGACCCAGGGGACGTCTTTGTCGACCCTCGGTTCACCGGGGAGGCCGAGCACCTGTTCACCGAGGATGTTGCGGAGGATCTCGGAGGTACCACCCTCGATCGAGTTCGCCCGCACCCGCAGGAACGCGTACTGCACCCCCTTGTTCGAGCCACTGGCGTCGAGTTCGGTCGGCCGTCGGAACGTGTAGTCGTAGCCGATCTGACCGTCCATGCCGAGCAGGTCGACGCAGAAGTTGTAGAGCCGCTTGTTGAACTCGGAGAACTCGAGCTTGGCGACCGACATCTCCGGGCCGGGGTTGCCCGCTTTCGCCGCCTCGGCCGCACGGAGGTTGGTCAGGCGGCCGACCTCGCCACGGACCCAGAGCTGCATCAGCTGGTCCTTCCGGGCGCCGGTGCGCTCCGACTCGTCGAGCCGGTTCCAGATCGCCACCGCGTCGTTGGCAGCGCCACCGCGCCGCGGCTTGTTGCCCCCGGCTCCGCCGCCGCCGATCGCCGACCGCTCGTTCATCAGGGTGGTCAGCGACGCCCGCCAACCTTCACCCTCGGCACCGATCCGGTTGAAGTCGGGCACGCGCACGTCGGTCATGTAGACCTCGTTGAACTCGGCCTCGCCCGTGATCTGGCGCAGCGGCCGCACCTCGACGCCCTCCGCCTTCATGTCGAGCGCGAAGTAGGTCATGCCCTTGTGCTTGGGCAGGTCGGGATTGCTGCGGGTGACGAGCATGCCGAAGTCGGCGATGTGGGCGAGCGTGTTCCACACCTTCTGTCCGTTGACGATCCATTCGTCGCCGTCGCGGACGGCCTTGGTGGCGAGGCCGGCGAAGTCGGAGCCGGCGCCGGGTTCGGAGAACAGCTGGCACCACTTCTCCTCGCCGGTGAACATCGGGCGCAGGAAGCGCTCTTTCTGTTCGTCGCCAGCGTGGGTCACGATGGTGGGGCCGGCGAGCGCCATGAAGAACGTGGTCGGGTCGGTCGGTGCCGCGCCCGCTTCGCGGACGCGCTTCTCGACGACCTTGTTGAGGTCGGGCCGCAGACCGAGTCCGCCGAAACCGACCGGGAAGTGCACCCAGGCGAGTCCGGCGTCGTAGCGGGCGCCGCGGAACTCGACGTCGGACATCGAGGTCGGGTCGTTGTCCGCGAGCAGCGCATCGAGCGCGGCCTCGACTTGTTCGAGCGGAGTCTGTGTCATCGTCACCCTCCAAGTCTCGCAAACCTGCGTTTGTGTCACCGCATTGGTCACCGACAGCCTGTTCGGTGACACAAAGCGGATCGGTGGGCGACAACGGGGGGTGGCGAATGGCATTCGAGATGGCAGAATGTGCGACGCACGTAGGCCCCCGGGCCTGCGACATGGTGGCCGTAGCTCAGCTGGTGGTAGCGCCAGGTTGTGATCCTGGAGGTCGGGGGTTCAAGTCCCCTCGGTCACCCCAATCAGTCGTCGGTGTGGGGGTCGGAAACGACCCCTACACTGTGCGATCCGACCGTCTCTAGCTCAATGGCAGAGCAGTGGACTCTTAATCCATTGGTTCTGGGTTCGAATCCCAGGGGACGGACCACATCACCGGCACTCGCGTGGCTCTTCATCCATTGGTTCTGGGTTCGAATCCCAGGGGACGGACCACATCACCGGCAATCACGTGGCTCTTCATCCATTGGTTCTGGGTTTCGAATCCCAGGGGACGGACTCCCGACGTGTGTCACTCCGCCTGTCCGGAGGCTGCTCCGTCGACCGGCCCCGTGAGGCCGAGCACGCGCATTGCGTTCTCCTTGAAGATCAGCGGCTTGACCTCGTCTTTGAACCCGACGAGCTCGAAGTCGGCCATCCACTTGTCCGGCGTGATCATCGGGTAGTCCGACCCGAACATCACCTTGGTCTTGAGCAGCGAGTTGGCGTACCGGACGAGGTTGTCGGAGAAGTACTTGGGTGACCACCCGGACAGGTCGATGTAGAAATTCGGCTTGTGCAGCGCGACCGAGATCGCCTCGTCCTGCCACGGGAACGCGGGATGCGCGCCGATGATCGTCAGGTCGGGGAAGTCGACGGCCACGTCGTCGAGGAACATCGGGTTGGAGTACTTGAGCCGGATGCCGTCGCCGCCGCGCTGGTTGGCGCCCACCCCGGTGTGCCCGGTGTGGAACAGAGCGGGCACACCGGCGGCCTCGATCGCCTCGTAGATCGGATAGAAGCTCCGGTCGTTGGGATAGAACGCCTGCACGTTCGGGTGGAACTTGAACCCCTTCATGCCCATCTCCACCAACCGCTCCACCCTGCGGACCGCGGCCGTGCCGAAGTGCGGGTCGACCGTGCCGAACGGGATCAGCACGTCACCGTGGTTCGCCGCCAGCTCCGCGATCTCCTCGTTGCTCGGCACCGGCGGCTTGCCCGAGATGGTCTCGCTGTCGACCGTGAAGGTGACCGCCATCATCTTGCGCTCGCGGTAGTGCTCCGCGACGGTGTCGACCGTGGGGATGACCTTGTCGGCGCCGAAGTACTCGTAGAACTTCTCCATGCTCGGGTCGATCCGGTGTTCACCGTCGCAGGCCGACCCGTGCACGTGGGTGTGGACATCGATCGCGACGACCTCGTCGAGCGTCAGTGGTGCGGACATGTCAGGCTCCCCTTCGTTGCGGCGTCGTGCACGAGTTTGTCGCGAACAGCATCGTTCTCCCCGATCGGCCGCACGCCGACTCGCTCACGACGAGCAGGAGTGGCAAGAATTCGGCGCGTGACCTCCGACGACGCCTGGCCCTCCGACCGCACGGAAGCTCGACCACGCCTGGTCGGTCGCGATGCGTAACCAGGGGTTGGGCTCGTGGCCCGAGCGACGATTGCGGCAGACACCCGAACGTGACGCGATCTGGTTCGAGGGCGTCACGACGACGCACGGCGAGTTCGCGATGCGAATCCGCCGGGTCGCCGCGGCGCTCGTCGAGCTGGGTGTCGACCGGGGCGATCGCGTCGCATGGGTGAGCGGCAATCACCCGTCCGCGCTCGAGACCCTGTACGCGTGTGGGCAGTTGGGCGCCATCTGGGTGCCGGTCAACGCCCGGCTCGCCCCGGCCGAAGCCGAGTACGTGCTCGCCCATTCGGGGACGAGTGTCGTGTTCCACGGCGCCGAGCAGAGCGCGCTCGCCGAGAGCCTGCGCGACCGATTGCCGGGCGTGCGTGCCTGGATCGCCACCGAGTCCCCGGTGACGACTGGCACTCGTGACTCGTCGGCGTACGAAGAACTCCTGGACGCTGTCGAGCCGGCCGCGTTCGACGTCCCGGTCGCGCTCGACGACCCGTGCCTGATCATGTACACGTCCGGAACGACCGGACGGCCGAAGGGTGCGGTGCTCTCCCACGGGAACATGACCTGGAACGCCGTGAACCAGGGCATGGGGATGGACTTCACCCAGCACGAACGAACGCTCGCGTTGGCGCCGCTGTTCCACATCGGCGGGCTGAACGGCACCGTCAACCCCTCGCTGATGCGCGGCGGCTGCGCGGTCATCGTGCGGCGCTTCGATCCCGCCGGGACCCTGCGGGTGATCGAGGAGCAACGCATCACGTCGTTCTTCGCCGTGCCGACGATGCTCGATGCGATGAGCCGGGAACCCGACTTCCACACCCGCGACCTCACAGCAGTGCGCACGGTCGGCGCCGCCGGCGCCGCGTTGCCGTTGCCGACGCTGCGCACGTGGTTGGAGCGCGGCGTCACGATGCAGCAGGCCTACGGCATGACCGAGGCGGCACCGGGTTGTACGGTGCTCGACTCGACCGATGCCCAGCGCAAGGTCGGATCGGCCGGCAAGCCGATGTTCTTCACCGATGTCCGCGTCGTGCGCCCCGACGGCAGCGAGACCGACGTCGACGAGATCGGTGAGATCCTCGTCCAGGGTCCCAACATCATGATCGGCTACTGGAACGACCCGGAACAGACAGATCGGGCCATCGTCGACGGCTGGTACCACACGGGCGATGCGGGGTCGCTCGACGCGGAAGGGTTCCTCTACATCCGAGATCGGTCCAAGGACATCATCATCTCCGGCGGCGAGAACGTCTATCCGGCCGAGGTCGAGTCGGCACTCCGTGAGCTCCCCGGCATCGTCGAGGCCGCCGTGATCGGAGTGCCCGACGACAGGTGGGGGGAGGTCGGCGTGGCATATCTCATCGCGGAGGACGGCACCGACGTCGATCCGGCGACCACCCGCGCGGCGCTCCGCGAACGGCTCGCCGGGTTCAAGATCCCTCACCACGTCGAGGTCGTCGACGAGCTCCCCACGACCGCCACCGGCAAGATCCGCAAACCCGACCTCCGCGAGCGGTACGCGGCTGCGGGCGAGACGACCTGACGGCGGGAGCGGTCAGATCTCGACGTGCGATCCCACTTCGAAGACCTGATCCGGAGGCAGATTGAAGAATCGTGACGCGTTCGCGGCGCCCCGGTTGAGGAGGACGAAGAGCTCCTCACGCAGCGGATGCATGCCGGGCGCCTTGCCGGCGGTGACCGTCTCTCGGCCGAGGATGTAGGTGACGGCGTCGTCGTCGAAGTCGAACCCCTGGATCGTGAGTCCGCCCAGCGCGGCGGGAACATCGGGGCGTTCCATGAAGCCGAAGTGCAGGCGGACCTGGACGATGCCGGGCGCGAGCACGGTGTAGCGGGCCCGTTTGCGGACCGCGACCCGCGGGGCGTCGGCGACGTCGACCGACACGAGCATCGTCATGGTGTGCAGCACCTTGTTGTGGCGCAGGTTCGCGATGAGGGCCGGCGGCGCGGCGCCGGCGTCCTTGAACATGTACACCGCGTTGCCGGGAACGCGCACGACGTCGGATGCCAGCGCCTCGGTCGCCACGTCGACCATGGCGCGCTCACCGCGGCGGATCCGGGCGGCGACGAGTTGGCGGCCCTTTCGCCACGTCGTCATCTGGATCACCAGCCCGAAGCCGGCGAGGAGCGGGA
>CAXBAZ010000148.1:0-7802 GCA_963973395.1 uncultured Acidimicrobiaceae bacterium | reverse complement strand
CCACTGCGATCGGCTCCCGTTCGCGGCGGTCGGCGGACGCCTGCCGCTCACGCAGGTCGCGGATCTCGACGAGCGCTCGCTTGAGTGGGGACAGTTCCTCTGCAGGTGCGTTCACGTCGTCTCGCCGATCTCGCCCAGCTCCGCGAGGAGCAGTGCCTCTGCCTCTTCCTCGGACAGCTCGGCAACGATCTTGAGATCATCGACGCGGCGCGCATCGGTGTCGTCGCCGCGAGGCCGATCGGAGGCACCGTCCGCGCCGCCTGGTTCGTCGGGCCGGTGCGCCGCCTCGGCGGCCCGGACCACGTCGAGCAGATGGTCGACGAGCGAGTCCGTCGTCGGATGATCGAACAGGAGCGTGGCCGGTTGCGGCCGGCCGACCGCGGCGCCGATCGCGTTCCGCAGCTCGACCGCCATCAACGAGTCGAGTCCGAGCTCGTGGAACGGCTGGCGCGCGCCGATCGGAGTTCCGGCGGGCAGCCCCAGCACCTTCGATGCCTCCTCGACGATGAACGCGGCGATGGCGTGGCGCCGCATCCCGGGCACCGCCTCGATCCAGTCGTCGAGCAGTGCGGCCGATGCCGAGGTCGTCGCCGTCCGGAGCTCGGACAGCAGGGGACGATCGTCGGTAGAGTCCGGGTCGAGCACCATGACCACGGTGTGTGCGGGTACGTCGCGGGCGCCGACGAGCCGCGCGAACGCGTCGAGCGACGCATCGACCGGCATCGGCACGATCCCCCGCCGCCGCATGCGAGCCACGTCCTCCGTCTCGAGTCGGGCGGTCATGCCGACCCGATCCCAGGGCCCCCAACCGATGCTGATCGTGGGGCCGGCGCCGGCGCGGCGCCAGCCGGCGAACGCGTCGAGGAACGCGTTGGATGCCGCGTAGTTGACCTGGGCGGCCCCACCGACGACCGCCGCCGCCGTGGACATCATGGCGAAGAGGTCGAGGTCGCGGTCCTGCGTCCCGCGATGCAGGTTCCAGGTGCCGGCGAGCTTGGGCCCCAGCGTGTGGGCGACGTGATTCCACGATTGATCGGTGAGCACGGCGTCCTGGTTGACGCCGGCGGCATGGACGATGCCGCGCAACGTCGGCATCGTCGCGTCGATGTCGGCCAGCAGCCGCTCGACGTCGTCGCGTCGGGAGACGTCCGCCCGGAACGCGCGTACGTCGACGCCGAGCGCCACCAGGTCGTCGATCACGGCCTGAGCACCGGCATCGGGGTCGCTGCGTCCGGCGAGGGCGACGTGGCGCGCGCCGAGCTCGACCAGCCGCCGCGCCAGCAACCGGCCGATGCCGCCCAGCCCGCCCGTGACCAGGTACGTCCCGTCGGACCTGACTCCGGCGCCGCCACGCCGGACGACCACCTTGCCGATGTGGCGCGCCTGCGCCATGTACCGGAAGGCCTCGACGGTCTGGTCCGTGTCGAACACGGTGACCGGCAAGGGACGCAGGCTCCCGGCCGCGAACAGGGGCAGCAGGTCCTGGAACATCGCCTGCAGCGCGGGAGGGTCCCCCAAGGAGACGTCACCCAGGAACACGACGAAGTACGCAGCGTCCGGCCGTGCTGCCGCAGCTTGCGCAGGCGACCAGATCTCCCGCCGACCGATCTCCAGGAACCGGCCACCCTCCCCCAGCACCTCGAAGCTCTTGGGGATGAAGTCACCGTTGAGCGAGTTGAGCACGACGTCGACGCCGTGCCCATCGGTGGTCCGCAGCACGCCGTCGGCGAAGTCGAGCGATCGTGAGTCGAACACGTGGTCGACGCCGAGGTCGACCAGACGCTGGCGCTTCTCGGGGCTCCCGGCGGTCGCGAACACCTCCGCGCCGAGGTGCCGCGCGATCTGCACGGCCGCCATCCCGACGCCGCCGGCACCGGCGTGGATCAACACCCGTTCCCCGGCGCGCAGACCACCCAGAGTGCTCAGTGCGTAGGACGCGGTGAGGAAGGTGATCGGGATCGTTGCCGCCTCCTCGGGGAGGAGGCCGGCCGGCGCGGGGACTGCCAGGTGGGCATCGGTCGTCAGGTAGTCGGCGAAGGAGCCCGATCCCATCGCGATGACCATGTCGCCGGGCCGCAGCCGATCGACGCCGTCCCCGACGCTCACGACCTCTCCGTAGCACTCCTCGCCGAACGTGTCGACCTCGTCGGGATACACGCCGAGCGCGATCAGCACGTCACGGAAGTTCAGCCCGGTCGCGAGCACCCGGATCTCGATCTCACCGTCGCCAGGTGGGCGCCGGACCGCGGGAACCTGGACGAGCGCATCGAGCGAACCCGGTTCGACGCAGGCCAGCCGGCTGACACCGGTCGCCGCCGGGCTCGCCCCGGCGAGGGGCACGAGGCGCGCGGCGTGCACGATGCCGTGCCGGACGCCGACCTGCTCCTCGTCGCCGACGCTCGCCACTGCGGTGAGCAGGTCCGCGACGGCGCCGTCGGTGGTCCGGGCCGGATCGAGATCGATCCGGACGCAGTCGAGGTCGGGGCGCTCCACTCGCACGGCCGCGCCGACTCCCGACAACGTGGCCTGCTCCGGTGCGACCGGCGGTGACGTCACCGCCTCCGCGCCGCGTGTGACCAGCCATGTGCGCACCCCGAGCGCCGCGGGAGCCCGGAGCAGCTCGATGGCACCGGTGAGCACGCGCTCCTGGGGCGCAACCGGGTCGGCGTCGCCCTCCAGTCCGTCCAGATCGAGGGCCCGCAGGTACAGCACCTCGGTCGCGCCGTCGAGTGCGACGGCCACGCCGTCGGCGTCGAGCGCGACGTCGGGCGCCAGCACCGTGCACGCCGCACCGAGCTCGGCCAACCGCGTCGCGATCGCATCCCCGACCCCGCTCCGGTCGGCCACGACGAGCCACGGGCCTCGGGCAGGCGCGGCGTCGGGCGCCGACGGCACCGGCCGCCAGACGATCTCGAGGAACGGCGAGATCGCTGCCGCAGGCGCGCGTCCGACGAGGGCGGCGACGGCGTCGAGATCGGTGCGCACGAACCGGATGCCGGCGATGTCCGCCACGCGGACGCCGTCGTCGCCGAAGAGGACGACGTCGGCGGTCAGGGTGGTGTCACCGGGCTCGCCCCACAGTCGCACGTGGGTCCACATCTCGGCCGTCGGCGGCCGGTGCAGCCAGAACGCACCGACGGCGACGGGCAGGTAGGTCGTCGCGGTGTCGGGGAGCAGCACGCCGACCGGGTGCAGCGCACCGTCGAGCAGGGCCGGGTGGAAGCAGTACGTGCCGGCGTCGGCCGCGACCTCGGGCGGCGCACTGACCCGCCCCAGCGCTTCCCCGTCTCCGGCCGCCACCTCGGTGACGGTCCTGAACGATGGTCCGAAGTTCGATCCCCGGGCGGCGACGGCCGAGTACAGCTCGTCGGCCGGGATCGGCGCACCGAGCCGTGACCGGATCGAGCCGATGTCGACCGGGTCCGGTGCCGCGTCGGGGCGATCCTCGTCGCCGGCGGTGCCCTGCCGTGCACGCGCCACACCGGTCGCGTGCAACGTCCACACACCGTCGTCCCTGGCGCTCGAGATCTCGAACGCGAGCTCGTCGCGTCCACCGGTGACTCGGGTCCGGACCAGGGTCGGGACGTCGTCGGACAGCGCGAGTGCGGCGTGGAGCTCGACCGCTTCGACCACGCCCACGGGCTCCCCCGCCACCTCAGCGAAGGCGGCGGCACCGATCTCGAGGAAGGCCACCGCCGGTACGAGCGCCAGCTCACCGATGCGGTGATCGCCGAGGAAGGCCGGCCGACCCGGCTCGAGGTGCGCTTCGAACGACGCACCATCCACCGCGGGCGAACCGACCCGATGCCCGAGCAACGGGTGGACGGCGTCGCGCTGACGGGAGTGCCGACGGGCGATCTGCCCGGCGGCGAACCAGTACCGCTGGTGTTGCCAGGGATAGGTGGGCAGTGGCTCGACGCGCCGCCGGCCGGGCATCACCGACGACCAGTCCACCGGGACACCGACGCAATGCAGCTGCGCCAACGCCGTGTACATCGCCTCCACCTCGGGACGACCACGGCGCAGTGACGGGACGATCACCGCCTCGGTGCCGTCGCCCAGCTGCTCCGCCAACGCTCCCCCGAGCACAGGGTTCGGGCCGATCTCGACGAAGACATCACAACCGAGCTCGGCGAGGATGTCGACCGCGTCGGTGAACCGCACCGGCTCACGGACGTTGCGCGCCCAGTACCCGGCGTCGAGATCGGTGCCGGCCAGCTCGGCGCCGGCAGCGGTCGACACGAACCGGAGGCGGGCCTTCCCCGGGCGCAGGTCGGCGAGCTCGGCGCGCAAGGCCTCTGCGTGCGGCGCCATCTGCGCGCTGTGGAACGCGTAGTCGACCGGGAGCGGACGGACGTCGGCGCCGTCGGCCCGCAGGGCGTCGCTGAGCTCGGCCATCGCCGCGGTCTCACCCGACACGACCGTCGCCGTCGGAGCGTTGATCGCGGCGATCGAGATCCGTTCACCGTATCCCTCGATCGCGGCGGCGACGGTGCCCACGGGGCGATCGATCGACGCCATCGTTCCGTTCCCGGTCGCCGCCTGCATGAATTGACCGCGTCGCGCGACGACCCGGAGCGCATCGGCGAGGCCGAGCGCACCGCACACGTGCGCCGCGGCGACCTCGCCGACGCTGTGGCCGGTGACCGCGGTGGGGGTGACGCCGAGTTGCCGCCAGACCGCCGCCAGGCCGACCTGGATCGCGAACAAGGCGGGCTGGGTGATCTCGGTCTGGTCCAGCCGCGACTCCTCCTCGCGTGCAGCCAGCTCGTCGCACAGCGACCAGTCGACGTGGGCGCGCAACAGCTCGTCGCACTGCTCGACGACGTCACGAAACACCGATGACGTCGCCAGCAGCTCACGCCCCATCGCCCACCACTGGGTGCCCTGGCCGGAGAACACGAACGCGACGCGCCGGCGAACCGCCGTCTCGCGGCGGCCGGTCACGACGCCGGGCCGACGTTCGCCGCGTTCGAGCATCCGGAGCCGCTCGATCAGGTCGTCGCGGGTCGCCCCGACGACGGCAGCTCGTTCGGCGTGGTGAGTGCGGCGGAGCGCCGCCGTGTAGCTGATGTCCGCCAGGTCGGCCGACGACGCGGCGATGTGGTCGGCGAGCCTGCCGGCGACCTGTGGGAGCGCCTGGGGCGATCGCGCGGACACCGGCACCACGTACGGGCCCTCAGCACCGGCCGGTGGTGGCAGTGCCGGCGTCTCCTCGAGGACGACGTGGGCGTTGGTCCCGCCGAGGCCGAACGAGCTGACGCCGGCGATCCGAACCTGGCCACCGGAGGGCCACGGATGGCATTCGGTCGGGATGAACAGCCTGGTCCCGTCGAGCGAGATGTGCGGGTTGAGGCGTTCGAAGTGGATCGTCGGCGAGATCTGCTCGTGCTCGAGGCACAGCACGAGCTTGATCAGCCCGGCGATGCCGGCCGCCGCCTCGAGGTGACCGATGTTGGTCTTCACGGCCGTGACGGCGACCCGGGGCGCACCTTCGCCCGGTGCGCCCAGCACCTCGGCGAGGGCTTCGACCTCGATCGGATCGCCGAGCTCGGTGCCCGTTCCGTGGGCCTCGATGCATGACACCTCGGTCGGTTCGACCCCACCGTTCCGCAACGCCCGCCGCACGACGTCTTGCTGGGCGATCCCGTTCGGCGCGCTCATGGCGGTCGACCGGCCGTCCTGGTTCACGGCGGTGCCGCGGATCACGGCGAGCACGGGATCGTTGTCCGCGATCGCATCGGCCAGGCGCTTCAGCACCACGATCCCGCATCCTTCGGCCCGGACGAACCCGTCGGCCGACGCGTCGAACGTTTTGCACCGGCCGTCGGGTGCCATCAGTCCCCACTTGGCCAGCGACACGCTTAGCTCGGGCGACAGGATCGCGTTGACCCCACCGGCGAGCGCGAGGTCGCTGTCGCGCGTGCGCAGGCTCTGGCACGCGAGGTGCACCGCGACGAGCGACGACGAGCAGGCGGTGTCGATCGAGACGCTCGGACCGCGCAGGTCGAACAGGTACGACAATCGGTTCGCGATGATGCAGTCGAGGGTGCCGGTCAGCGAGTGCGCGTTGACGTCCTCGAGGACGCCGTGCAACTGGTCGGCGTAGTCGTGCGCCGTCGCGGCGACGAACACCCCGGTCTGCGAACCGGCGAGCGACTCGAAGGGCCGACCCGCCCGTTCGAGCGCCTCGACCGCGACCTCGAGCACCAGCCGCTGCTGCGGGTCCATGCGCTCCGCCTCACGCGGCGAGATCCCGAAGAAACCGGCGTCGAAGCCTGCGACGTCGTCGATGCAGCCCGCCAACCGGCACGACATCGTGCCGGGGTGGTACGGGTCGGGGTCGTAGAGGTCCTCCACGTCCCAGCGGTCGTCGGGGATGCGCGAGACCGCATCGAGCCCGTCGCGGATCAACGCCCAGTAGGCCTCGGGAGAGTTGGCGCCGCCGGGGAAGCGACAGCCCATGCCGATGATCGCGATCGGCTCGCTGGCGAGGATCCGAGCGTCGCCGCGCTCGTGCAACTGGCGTGCGAGCAGCGCGCGCTTGACCGTGGACATCGTCTCGGTCGTCGGGCTCCCGGCCGTCATCGATCGTCCTCTCCGAGCAGCGCCGACAGCGCCGCCTCGTCGCTCAGGGACGCGATCTCGCGAACGGTGTCGCCGATCTCGCCGTGCTCGCTGCGGTCGGTGACCGCCGCATCAGGAGCTGCCGTCGGGCCGAGTCGAAGTCGATCGAGCACGTACGCGCCGAGCTCCCGGACGGTCGGGTAGTTCCACGCCACCGTCGCCGACAGCTTGAGGCCGACCTCGCTCTCCAGCTGGTTGCGCAGCTCGATCGCCATCAGCGAGTCGAGCCCGAGCGTTCCGAACGGCTGCAGCTCGCCGATCCGCGAGGCCGGCATCTTCAACACGCCGCCGACGACCTTGCGGACCCCGTCCTCCGCGACCTCTTCGCGCGCGTCGACGGGACAGCTCGCGAGCAGCGAGGCGAGCGTGGTGGGTGCGGGCGCACCGTCGGGATCGGCCCCGCGCGACGCTTCGGTGAGCTCCAGCGCCATCGAGAGCGGCCGGGCCGACCGAGCGAGCGCGAACACCGACCAGTCGATCGGTGCGACGAGCGTGTGCGGTGCGCCGTCGAGCATCACCTTGCCGAGCGCGTCGAGGCCCTGGTCCGGGCGGAACCCGGAGGTGCCGGGCACCATCGCCAGCAGGTTCGCCGTGCCCCTGGACGTGTCACCCACGGTTGCGGCGCTCGCTTCCCCGCTGCCTTCCCAGAACCCCCAGCTCACACTCGTGGCCGGAGCGCCCTGAGCGTGGCGGGCCCGCGCCAGCGAGTCGAGGAACGTGTTGGCGGCAGCGTAGGCGCTCTGACCCGCGACCGGCACGAGCGCCGCGATCGACGAGAACAGGACGAAGTGGTCGAGATCGGGCAGCTGCGACAGCGTCAGCGCGCCAGCCATCTTGGGCAGCGTCTGAGCGACCATGACATCGCGGGCGAGCTCGTGCGCGAGCTCGCCGCCGAACAGGGCGGCGGCGTGGAAGACGCTTCGGATCGGCGGCCAGCCCGCGGCCTCGAACTCGGCGATGAACTCCTGCACGGCGTCGGCATCGGCGACGTCGACGGCCGCAAGGTGCACCGACGCTCCGAGCTGTTCGAGACGTTGGACGAATCGCGTCCGGCGACCGAGCGCCGAGCCGGGGTCGAGCGCCGACCACTCGGCCCGAGGGGGCAACGGTGTGCGGCCCATGAGCACGATTCGGCGTGCGCCGTGCTCGATGAGCCACTCGTCCAAGCTGCGACC
>CAXBAZ010000147.1:0-7807 GCA_963973395.1 uncultured Acidimicrobiaceae bacterium | reverse complement strand
GGTGTACGGATCGCAGCAGGACAACTCGTCGATCGCCGTGCCGAGCCGGACCCACAAAGGCGCCATCACATGGGGCGACTGCTTCCCGCCGGGGACGGCGGAGAGCGGCTACGTCGCCCCCAAACCCGACGATCCGAACGTCGTGTACGTGGGCGCGATCGGCAGCTCACCCGGAGGAGGAGACGCACTCCAGCGATACGACCATCGCACCAAACAGGTGCAGTTGGTCAGCGTGTGGCCCGAGGCGTACCACGACGGGAACAGCGCCGAAGTTCGCTTCCAGTGGACCTACCCGATCGTGTTCTCGCCCCAGGATCCGAACACGCTGTACGCCGCCGGCAACCGGGTCTTCCGGTCGGTCGACGAGCGGCACAGCTGGGAGGCGATCAGCCCCGATCTCACCCACGCCGACCCCGACACGATGGGTGTCTCGGGTCCGTTGACGATGGACACCGCCGGCGCCGAGATGTACGCGACGATCTTCTCGCTCATGGTGTCGAAGCACGAGCAGGGCGTGCTGATGGCAGGTTCGGACGACGGGCGGGTGCACGTCACCCGTGACGGCGGCGGGGAGTGGACCGAGGTCACGCCGCCCGACATGGAGAAGTTCTCGCAGGTCACGATGATCGAGGAGTCGCCGCACCGCCCCGGCACGGTCTACATGACCGTCGCGCGTCACAAGACGGGCGACTACGGCGCGTATGTCTACCGTTCCACCGACCTCGGTGATTCGTGGACGCGCCTCGACGCCGGCATCCCCGACGACGACTTCTGCCGCGTCGTGCGTGAGGATCCTGAGCGTCCCGGACTGCTCTACGTGGGCACCGAGCTCGGCGTGTGGGTCTCGTTCGACGACGGCGCCAACTGGCAGCCGCTCCGATGCAACCTCCCCGTCACCCCCGTCTACGACCTCGTCGTGAAGAACGACGATCTGATCGTCGCCACGCACGGTCGCTCGTTCTGGATCCTCGACGACCTGACGCAGCTCCGTCAGATCAGCGACGACCTCGGGGGCGCCGACAGGTATCTGTTCAAGCCGCACGACACGGTGCGCACGCCGCCCGACCTGTTCGGGTCGTTCTGGGGCGAGCCGGGTGGCAAGAACTACCACGTCACGATCGGGCAGAACGCCACGTACTACGTCGACGAAGACGACACCGGCTACCGGCGCAACCGGGTGATCGACGCCGGCGACGACATCGAGCGCGGCGTGCGGATCACATATCTGCTCGACGAGGACGCGACCGGCACGGCGACGCTCACGATCAGCGACGCCGACGGCAACGAGGTCGACACGTTCACCAGCGACGTCCCCGCCGAGAAGAAGGACCGCGCCGGCCGACGGTACATCCACGCCGCGCAGGGCATGAACTCGTTCCAGTGGAACATGAATCACCGCAGCGGCGTGAAGATGGCCGACACCGAGTACCACGCCCGGCCGGAGGGGCCGTTGGCGAAACCGGGCACGTACCGGGCGACCCTCACCGTGGGCGACTGGTCGATGAGCCAGTCGTTCGATCTGATCAAGGATCCACGGGTGACCACGACCGACGAGGATCTCGCCGAGCAGTTCGACCTCATGATGCAGATCCAGACGAAGCTGTCCGAGACCGCATCGGCGGTCAATTCGATCCGCAGCGTGCGCAAGCAGTTGACCGACTGGAAGACGCGGCTGGCGGGCGACGATCGCGACGAGATCGGCGAGACGATCGCCTCGGCGACCGCCCTCGACGAAGCGCTCACGAGGATCGAGAACGAGTTGGTGCAGGTCGAGCTCACGTCCGACGGTGACTCGCTCAACTATCGGGAGATGCTGTTCGAGAAGCTGAGCCTGTTGGCGCCGGTGGTCAGCAGTGCCGATGCCCGACCGACGGTCCAGTCCCACCGGGTCTACGAGAAACTCGAGCTCGACAGCATCGGCGCCTGATCCCGGTCCATCGGCTCGGACACTCCGATCATGAACGTCCTCACCGCGCTCGTCGCGCTCGTGCTCGTGTACGTGTCGTTCACGATCTCTGCCTCGGCGGGGCTGGGCGGGTCACTCCTGATGGTGCCGACGCTGGCGCTGTTCCTGGGCCCGAAGGAGGGGGTCGCGCTCGCAGCCCTGCTGCTGGCGAGCAACAACGTGATGAAGATCGTCGCGTACCGCCGCACCCTGCCGTTCAGGGCGGCGGCCGCGATCGTGGCACTGATCGTGCTCGGTGCGGCGCTCGGCTCGACCCTCCTCGTGACGGCTCCCGAGTGGGCGGTCACGATCGGCATCGTGGTGATGTTCGGGGCATCGGTGCTCGCAGAACGGTTTCGGCTGCAGCGGCTCCGGACGGGTTTCGCCCCGATGCTCGCGTTCGTGTCGGGGGCGTCGAGCGGGTTTTCCGGCACGTCCGGTCCGCTCAAGGGTGTCGCGATCCGGAACCTCGATCTCGACCGGCGTCACTTCGTCGGCGCCGCGTCGCTCGCCTCTTTCGCCGGTGATGCGACGAAGACCGCGGTCTTCGCCGATGCCGAGCTGCTGGGTCGCACGTCGGTGCTGACCGCGGTCGCGGCCGTGCCGCTGATGGCGCTCGGTACGTGGACCGGATCGTCGATCAATGCCAGGGCGGGGGAGCGAACCTTCGCCGCCCTGTTCTGGACCGTGATGGCGGGCTACAGCGTGCGGCTGTTCGTGCTGCTCGCCTGATCAACCCAGATCGAGGTAGCCCGAACGGAGCGAACCTGGTTCGCTCCGTTCGGGATGAACAACATGGCCCATCCACCCGCTGCCACTGGCGCCGAAGGTGCGCCGGGTTCGCAGCCCGTCCAGCATCCGGTCCTCGTCGATGTTCGGGAGATCTGCGTCGCTCACGACGGCTGCCGGCGGTAGCGGCGGAGCAGCACCTGCTGCGAGAAGGTGGCGACCTGCACGCCGGCTTGGGTGATGACGTCTCCCGTGACGAGACCTCGGCCACCGGCCACGCCGTGCGAGCGGGTGTCGAACCAGTGCCAGTCGCCCGGGTCGGACGGGCGGTGGAACCACATCGAGTGGTCGAGGCTGGCGCCCTGGAAGGTCTTGCGGTCCGCGAGGGTGCCGGTGAACTCGGGGTGCGGCGATCGTGCGGCGCGCGACGGTGCCGCGTCGGACATGAACGCGAGGCCGCAGACCCGGTCGACGTCGTCGGAGAGCTCCGCGGTGAGTCGGATCCAGTAGCCGAGCCGGCCATCGTCGAGTTGCACGGCCTTGCGATCGATCAACGCACCCCACGAGGCGTCGATCAGGTCGGGATCGTCCGGCGCGGTGATGTCGTCCGGCAACTCGCAGACCTGCACGTCGGCCTCGTCCTCCTCGACCTGGAACGACACCGACAGGTTCAGGATCGCACCGGCCGATTGACGGGCGACGACCTGGCGCGTGCTGAACGAACGCCCGTCCCGTAGCCGTTCGACCTCGTATCGCACGGGCTCGTCGTGGGAGCCGGGCCGGATGAAGTACGAGTGCAGCGAGTGCGCCGGACGGTCGACATCGACCGTGAGTGCAGCCGCCTTGAGCGCCTGGGCGACGACCTGACCTCCGAACAGCCGAACGCCCCAGGGATACCTGGCCGGAATACCGACGAAGGTGTCGGGACCGTGCGGTTCGAGGGTGAGCAGTTCGCTGAACTCGATGTCGATGATGTCAGGGACGTGCACCGGGGCAGTCTCGCCGGTGACCGTCGCGATCGGCAAGGCTGGCCGGATGAGACATGCGTTGACGATCCCGCCGTACGGAGAGCTCGCCGACCCGGCTGCGCTGGTCGAGGTGGCGGTCGCCGCCGAGCGCTCGGGCTGGGACGCGGTGTTCCTGTGGGACCACGTCCTACGTCGCGTCGACGATCCGCAGGAGACCGCCGACCCGTGGGTCGCGATGGCGGCGATCGCGGTCGCCACCGAACGGATCCGGATCGGTCCGATGGTCACGCCGATCACGCGTCGACGCCCGATCAAGCTCGCACGCGAGACGACGACGCTCGATCACCTGTCCGGCGGGCGGTTGACGCTCGGACTGGGGCTCGGGGTCGACACGACCCGCGAGCTCAGCGCGTTCGGTGAGATCGTCGACGCCCGGGTGCGCGGCGAGCGGCTGGACGAGGGGGCCGAGCTGCTGTGCGCGTTCTGGTCGGGGGAGGAGGTCGACTTCCACGGCGAGCACTTCCTGGCCGATCACGTCACGGTGCTGCCGCGTCCGCTGCAGCGACCGCGCATCCCGCTCTGGTTCGCGGCGCGCGGTGGCTCCGTCAAACCGGTGCGCCGTGCGGCGCGCTACGACGGGCTGTACCCCATCGAGGTCGACGACACCGCGCTCCGGGAGATGTTGGCGATCGTGCGCGAGGAGCGTGGGTCGCTCGACGGATTCGACGTGGTCGTCCGCCCCGGGGATCCGGCGCAGTACCGGCGGTTCGGCGAACTCGGGGTGACGTGGGCGATCACCGGGCCGGCGCCCGGTGACCCCGACGTGGTGGAGCTCGCGGCGACGCCGCCGCTCGAGGTGTTCGGGTGAACCGGCTCGGCTCGCGAGCGCGCGGGCGATCCCGACCGCCGGAGAATCCTCAGGGCTGGTAGGCGAGGATCGTGCCGAGCAGCCGCTCGGTCTGCTCGACCGTCAGGCCCTTCCGCTCGGCGTACGACTCGACCTGGTCACGCTGGATGCGGCCGACCGCGAAGTACTTGGCGTCGGGGTGCGCGAAGTACAGCCCGGACACCGACGAGCCGGGCCACATCGAGTACGACTCGGTCAGTTCGACACCGATGCGGGACTCGGCATCGAGCAGCTCGAAGATCGTGACCTTCTCCGAATGGTCGGGTTGTGCCGGATAGCCCGGAGCGGGTCGGATGCCGCGGTAGGTCTCGGCGGGCAGTTCGTGGGGTGCGAGCGCCTCGTCTGGCGCGTACGCCCACAACTCGCGCCGAACCTGCGCATGCGTGCGCTCGGCGACGGCTTCGGCGACACGGTCGGCGAGCGCCTTGACCAGGATCGACGAGTAGTCGTCGTCGGCCGCCTCGAACCGCTCCGCGATCGCGATCTCCTCGGGACCGGTCGTGACCGCGAACGCTCCGATGTGGTCGACGACGCCGGCGCCCGGCGGCGCGACGAAGTCGGCGATCGACAGGTTCGGTTTGCCGTCCCGGCGCTTGAGCTGCTGACGCAGACCGTGCAGACGGCGATCGTAGTCGGGGAGCACGATGTCGTCGCCGTCCCGGTGGGCCGGCCAGAATCCGACGGCTGCCTTCGGCGCGAACCACTGCTCGTCGACGATCCGGTCGAGCATGCGCCGGGCATCGTCGAACAGCGACGACGCCGACTCGCCGAGTACGGCGTCGGTCAGGATCCCGGGGTAGCGACCGCGCAGGCCCCATGCGTGGAAGAACGGGGTCCAGTCGATGTAGTCGACCAGATCGCCCACGTCGATGTCGTCGAGGGTGCGGGCACCGGTGAACGTGGGCGCGACGACGATCGCCGGGTCGAACGAAAACTCGCCGCCGTTGCCACGTGCCTGGACCAGCGAGAGCCGATTGCGTTCGACCTCGGCGCGTTCGTGGGAGGCGATGACCCGCGCGTATTCGGCGTCGAGGTCGGCCATGTACTCACCTCGTTGCCCGGGGTTCAACAGCTTCGAGATGACGCCGGCCGCGCGGCTCGCATCTCCGACGTGTACGACCGGGCCACCCTGATAGGCGGGGGTGACGCGCAGCGCCGTGTGGATCCGGCTCGTGGTGGCTCCCCCGACGAGCAGGGGCACGGTGAAGCCCTGGCGCTGCATCTCGCCGGCGACGTTCACCATCTCGTCGAGCGACGGCGTGATGAGCCCTGAGAGTCCGATCACGTCCGCGCCGCGTTCGCGGGCGGTGTCGAGGATCGTCTGCGCGTGCACCATCACGCCGAGGTCGATGATGTCGTAGTTCGCACAGCCCAGGACGACACCCACGATGTTCTTGCCGATGTCGTGCACGTCGCCCTTGACCGTGGCCAGCACGACCGTGCCGTTCGAGTTGTCCGCGATCGACCCCCCGGCGGCGATCGCAGCTTCCCGTTCGGTTTCGAGGAACGGAGTGAGGTACGCCACGGCCTGCTTCATGACGCGCGCCGACTTCACGACCTGCGGCAGGAACATCTTGCCGGAGCCGAACAGGTCGCCGACGATGTTCATGCCGTCCATCAGCGGGCCCTCGATCACCGAGACCGGGGAGCCCATCCGAACCCGTGACTCCTCGACGTCGGACTCGATGTACTCGGTGATGCCGTTCACCAGCGAGTGTTCGAGCCGTTTGTCGACGTCCCATTCGCGCCACTCCTGACCGATCCGCTCCCGTACGGAGGCGCCGTCGCCCACGTAGTTGGTCGCCGCGTCGAGCAGGCGTTCGGCAGCGTCGGGTCGTCGGGCGAGCACGACGTCCTCGCACAGTTCGCGCAGCTCGGGTTCGATCTGCTCGTACACCCCGAGTTGGCCGGCGTTGACGATGCCGAGGCGCATGCCGTGCGTGATCGCGTGGTAGAGGAACACGGAATGCATCGCCTCGCGGACCCGCTCGTTGCCCCGGAAGGCGAACGACAGGTTCGACACGCCGCCCGACACGTGCGAGTACGGGTAGCGGCGACGCAACTCGGCGGTCGCCTCGATGAAGTCGAGCCCGTAGCGATCGTGTTCGGAGATGCCGGTGGCGACGGCGAAGATGTTGGGGTCGAAGATGATGTCGTCGGGCGGGAAGTCGAGTTCGGTGCGCAGCAATTCGAACGCACGGCTGCAGATCTCGACCTTGCGTTCTGCCTGACCGTCCTCGTCGAAGGCCATCACGATCACGGCCGCGCCGTGGTCGCGGCACACCCTGGCCTGGCTGAGGAACTGGTCGACTCCCTCCTTCATCGAGATCGAGTTGACGACGGCCTTGCCCTGGACGCACTCGAGCCCGGCCTCGATGACCTCGAACTTCGACGAGTCGATCATCACCGGCACGCGTGCGATGTCGGGCTCCGTGGCGATCAAGTTCAGGAACGTGACCATCGCCTCCTTGGAGTCGAGCAGGCCTTCGTCCATGTTGACGTCGATGATCTGAGCGCCGTTCTCGACCTGTTGGCGCCGAGCCGGTGACGTTCGTCCGCTCGCCGACATTGACGAACGGGACGTCGTCGGTGAGGGTGAACGACTCGAGCCCCGACAGCTGCAGGCGCGGGGTGCGATCCTCGAAGCGTCGGGGCGCGACGCCGTCGACCGCGGCCGCGATCTGCTCGATGTGCGCCGGTGTGGTGCCACAACAGCCGCCGACGATGTTGACGAACCCCGACGCCGCGAATTCGCCGATGATCCCGGCGGTGTGCTCGGGCGACTCGTCGTACTCACCGAGCGCGTTGGGCAGTCCGGCGTTGGGGTAGGCACATACGAGGGTGTCGGCGAGCCCGGAGATCTCCTGCACGTACGGTCTCATCTCGGCACCGCCGAGGGCACAGTTGAGACCGACCGACAACGGATCGGCGTGACGCACCGACTGCCAGAATGCACCGACGGTCTGACCCGACAGCGTGCGCCCCGACCGGTCGGTGATCGTGCCCGAGATCATCAGCGGCGTCGAGCGTCCGGTGTCGGCGGCGTGCCGGCGTGCCGCCCAGATCGCCGCTTTGGCATTGAGCGTGTCGAACACGGTTTCGACCAACAGCAGGTCCGCGCCGCCTTCGACGAGTCCGGCGATCTGCTCCCGGTAGGCCTGGGCCAGCTCGCGGAACGTGAGGGCGCGGTAGGCAGGGTCCTCGACGCGCGGCGAGAGCGAGAGCGTGATGTTGGTCGGCCCGATCGCGCCGGCGACC
>CAXBAZ010000146.1:0-7847 GCA_963973395.1 uncultured Acidimicrobiaceae bacterium | reverse complement strand
TCACGGCGACCACGCCGGTCGCGACGCCGGGCGGCCCAGCGTTCGGGAAGGCGTCCGGCGGTGCCTTCTCGCCGGTGTCGACGTCCTTCCAGAACGTCGCATCGATCTGGCAGTCCCATACGAAGACACGGTCGAGGTCGCCGTCGTCGACCTCGACGACATACGGCCTGAGGGTGATTCCACCGCTGATGTCGAGCACCTGATTGAGGGCCGTGCGGTCGGCGATCCCTTGGCGGATCGGCTCCATCACGCGAGCGGTGAACGGCCCGTTGACGAGTTCTGGACTGTCCGGATCGAGCGGCCAGCGGGAGTACGTGACGAGCTCGGCCTCGACCGCCTGCCGATACGCCTCGACGATCGGCTGCTCCTCTGGTGCGACCGTCCGCTGGTTGTTCGGGTCGTCGGGATCGAGCGGAGCCGGTGCCTGCGGGATCGCCGTACTGGATGGCGCCGCCTCGGTCGTGGTCGGAGGAGGAGCTTCGGTCGTGGCCGTCGTCGATGAGGCAGCCGACGACGTCGTCGTGTCCTCGGGTGGCGCCGTCGTGCTCGTCGAGGTCGAGATCGGCGCATCGGTCGACGGACCCGGGGCGGTGGTCGTAGAGGTGTCGGCCGTTGTCGGCGGCGCGGGCGTGGAAGTCGAGCCGGCCGAGTCGTCTGACGAGCAGCCGAGCGCGATCAGGCTGATCACCGCCCCGCCCAACATCAGGTGGCGCCACGGCGCTCGCATACCGACTCCTACCCGTCGATTCGGATCGCTCGCCCGCTCGGGCGAGAGTACCTCGGGCCGCTGGAGGTGTTCCATCGCCTACACCACGCCTCTCTCCACTGCACCGGCCGCGAACAGGACGCCGAGCGTCGCCATGGCGATCGCGGGGGCAAACGGGAATCCTCGTCCCCTTGTGCGACGCTGATACCAGAGCCCGAAGACGGCACCCGTCAGGAGCGACGCAAGGAGGCCGACATAGGCCGCCGTGACCGACACCGCTCCGAGCGTCAGGCCGAGGACGCCCGCGAGCTTCACATCTCCCAGACCGGGTGTGCTCCCACGCGTCACGAGATGCGAGACGAGGAGCGGTCCAGCCATGAGCCCCGCCCCGACGGCGGGGTCCCGTGCGTCGAGTGAGCCGCTCGCCACGAGTGGCGACGCTGCGGCAAGGGTCAACGCGAAGCCGGCCAGAGTGAGTGGGTTCGGCACCCGGAACTCGCGTAGGTCGACGATGGAGGCGAGGATCGCAGTCGTCGCTGCGATCGGAACCAGCCAGCGGGCCGGCGTGGCCCACCACAACGCAACGAGTGCAAGCGAGATGAACCCGGCGAACGTCCAACTCCTGCGACCGACGCCACTCAGGGCCGAGACCGACCGGCGTGCTGTCGGCGCCGTCGGAAACGGCGGCTGGTCGGTTCGGACCATCGGAGAAGCGCCTCTCTCCGCCCGCCTGAGTTCTAGCATGCAAGAATGCTGAAAGCGAGTGGCGGTTTCGGTCGATGCGCTCCGAAGGCGTACTGTCGCGCCGTGGCGCGACCCCGACTGCAGCGAGCCGAGCCGCTCGAGAACCTTTCCACGCGGCTTCCGGAATCGACCGTCAAGCGCTTGCGACGCCGTGCCGTCGACGACGAGATCTCGATCCAGGAGTTCATCGAGCAAGCCGTGAATCGGGAGCTGCACCGGCGCGAAAGGCTCCGATCCCGGCGCACGACGAAGCAAGCCTGATCCCATACCAAGTCACCCCACCCCAACTGCTCCTTCTCGTACCACACCCTTCAGGAAGGTCGTGAGAAAGCAAAAGCGGAAACACCCGTCAGGTAAACTTGAATCGTCGGATGGGGTCCGACCTCGAGCCGCAGCGCTCCGAACCAGCAGTCTCCCGGGAAGGAGATCCTCATGCTGACCGTCGGGAAACTCATTCGCCAGCTCGAGCACCTACCTCACGACCTTCCAGTTGGCGCGATCGAAGTCGACCGCATGGCCGGCTCTCAACGACTATCGCTCTCCGTGCGGAGCGTCGTTGATGTCGACGTCCTGCACGGTCAGGACCGGGGCGAGCCGTTGTCCGTGTGGCTGACGTGTCAGCCCGACAACGGTCAGCGCGTCCTTCCGCTCACGGTTGTGTCGAAGGATCCGTGTGGGTGCGCCGTACCGATCGATGCCGCACGGAGCGGAAGCGTCAACCTCGACGCGATCCCCTGCGAGCACCACACCCCCGATGAAGTTGTCGCACGATCCGCTCGCCGATGACGGACTGACGTTCTTCGGCGCCGCCCAACTTCACGCTCGCCGGTTCGACCGATCGATCGCGTCCTCGGTGTTCCTGCTGAACGCCTCCGACCGCCTCGTGACAGACGGCGAAGGCGGCGTGCTCGCGTTGACCGACCTTCGGCGATCGAAGTCGAGGATGGCGGTGCTGTCCGCCACCGTCGTCGCTGGGCTAGCGGTCGTCATGTTCGCAGCGTTCTTCGGACTGTTGCTGCCTGGTGGGCTGGGTGTCGGCGCGCTGGTGGTGATTCTCGTCGTGGTCGCTCCGAAGAGGGTCCGTGCTGTCCAGGCCGTTCGCCGACACGAAGTGGACGGCGCCTGCTGGCTGGTGACCGATGTCGCGACCGAGCCAGGCCGACACATCGGCGATCGCCTCGTCGGACGAGCCAGCCAGCTCGCCGACGAGGGCTCGGCGTTCCTGATACTCGATGTCGCCGCCGGGAACAGTTCCGCAACACGCCTGTACGCGCAAAGTGGCTTCATGGTCGTATCTCAAGACAAAGGCAGGATCACGATGCGGCGAAGCCCGAATCGCCCGTCCAAGTAGTGGCGTGCGTCAGACTGCGACCATTCGCTCATCAACGAACTCCCACAGGTCGGCGAGCACGATGCGGCGACTCCGGCCGATGTGGATCGACCTGAGTTCGCCGGTCCGCAGGAGGTTGTACACGGCGCCTCGACTCATGGCGAGGTAGTCAGCGGTGTCGGCAATCGTCAACAGTTGCCGCGGGTCACCGCTCCGGCCTTGTTCGTCGATGGTCCCTGTCACCACGATGCTCCTCCTCGGTCTTGGACTCGGCTCGTGCCAAGCAACCCCACCCACCGGCGGTTCGAGGTCCACCATGCACAACTACGGTTCAAGGTCGTCCAGCTGGTTCGAGCGACTGTCGAGAATCTCGAAGGCCTTGCGCGAGACCATCAGCGGTCGCTCGCCCTCCGACTGCACGTAGCCGCGTGTCGTGGACACGTCCGAGTGACCAACGAATCGGGCGACGTCCTCGAGATCAAGGTCCCCTGATGCATACAGGTTGGTGACGACTGACCGACGACCCGTATGTGTGCCGACCTCCGACGGGTCGATGCCGATCTGTTCGGCCGCCCTCCGGATCGCCTTGTCGACGTGCTGGCGAAGCATCGACTTCCCTAACGGCGTCACGAAAACGAGATCGAGTTCCTCACCGTCATAGGTAACCGCGGGCCACGCGACCACTGCCTCCTCCCGCATGTCCAACCACCGCTGTCGATGCGCCTTCAACAGCGCAAGCGCAGTCGGAGCCAAGAGCTGCCGCCCAGCCGTCCGGTTCGTCTTCGGTGGTCCGAGCACCATTCCGATGCCATCGGCGTACGTCGACCCGCGGCGAAGCCGGACCGCGCCCGCATCGAGATCGATGTCCTGCCACGCAAGTCCGAGCGCCTCGCTGACGCGCCACCCTTGCACGAAACACAAGGCAACGGCGGCTGAGTAGCGCTCGTCGCACGCCGCGAGCAACTGCGAGACCTCGCCGGGACTCAGCGTTCGCCGTTGCACCTTCGGGACTCTCGGCGACCGAACCTTCTTCGCCACGTTGTCGTCGGCGAGCCCCAGATTGACCGCCTCGTCGAGCACTTGCGCGAGGAGTGCTCGGACGTTGCGCGCACGCGACGGCGAACCGGACTTCGCCAGCTCAGACACCATCGTTGCGACCTGGTCCGCCCGCAGCTTGCGGACGGGCACGTTCCCCAACCGCGTGCCGACGAGCCGCAACTGCTTGTCGTACGTCGACCAGGTCGTCACGCGAACACGATGCACGGCGACGTGATCCAGCCACCACCTGCCGAGCTCAGCCAGCGTCGTGCCGGCGTGGAACCCATCGGCCAGGGACCCGAGCTTGGCGTCTGCGGCCTCGTCGGCGATGTGGCGATTGCGAGATGCTTCCGCAGCCGCTCGCGTTCGGCCGGTCGGCTTGCCAAGGCGACCGTCGGCTTTCCGCCATGGGGCCACCCACACGTTGCGCGCCTTATCGAAGTACGGGTCGGGTTGACCGCGCGGAGCACGGTTGACGACCACGAACGATCCGTCTGATGGATCGTGGACTCTCTTGCCACGAGGAGCACGGGGCACGGCGGAACCTCCCACTGCTGTACCCCACCCGAAGCTACCGCCGAACGGCTCGGGTTTGAGAGTTACACTGAGAGTTGCACTCCATGAACGCCTCTGGACGTCCATGAACGTCCGTAGACATTCTCCCAGGTCAAGCTCTACGCCATGACACTCGGTGGACGTCCAGAGACGCCTTGGCGGAGGTGGACGGGAATCGAACCCGCCGGACGGGGATCGCCCGTCCCAACCGCTTTGAAGGCGGCGGAGCCCACCAGGTACCCAGACACCTCCCGGTAGTGCCTGGCACGCTACCGGGCGGCATCAGTCGATCGCCGACTCGACCACCACGTACTTCGAACGGTCGCCGGCCCGGTCGATGTCTCCTCCGCCGGGCGGCGCCACGATCCACAACGCCCAGTCGCGAGCGGTCAGCTCGACCTCGAGAGCCGAGCACCGCTCGGTCACACCGGTGCGCCATTCGTACACCGATCGTTCGCCGGGCAGCACGAACCGGTCGGCGATCGACGATTGCGAGGACGCGGTGTTGATCGCAACCACGTAGGTCCACACGTCGCTGTCACCGGTCGTCGAGCCGGTCGTCGCGGTGGTCGTCGCGGTGGTCGTGGCCCACATCAGACCGCTGCCGCGGGCCGGACCGCCGAACAGGCAGTCGTCGGTCGCTGCCAGCGCACGGTCGACCCGCCGGAGGCGGCCGTCGTCGTCGCAGGTGCGCAGCACGACGTCGCGGTCGGTCCGACCGATCCGGTCGCCGATACCGACGGGCCCACCGGACAACGCGGCGAGCAGGGCTTCGAACTCCGCGTGCTGGTCACCGTCGATCCCGTCGTTCCCCTCGACGCCGTCGGCGCGGGAGAAGAAGCAGTCCTTGAAGGCGCGGAGACCGAGTTCGTTGGTCAGGCGGTTCACGGTCAGGAACCACGTCCACAGGAACGCCGGGTCGTCGGCGAACCGGTAGTCGTCGCACGTCCGCACGGCCACCACCCGGTCGAGCGAGGCCGCGAGCATCAGGTCGGCGGGCGTCGCCATGCACCAGATCAGCCCGATGCCGGTCGCGCGGGCGTGGTCGTTCAGCGCCCGCTGCCACGCCGCCGCTCGGCCGGCGCCGGCGCGGAGACCGCGCACGCCGAACCACGACATCAGCATCCAGTCCTGTTCGATGCACGTCGCACCCCAGCCCACCGCGGCGTCGAACCACTGCCGGAAGAACTCCGGGTCGCGGGGATGGGCGGCGGCATCGTCGGTCCACCATTCGTCGGGGTCGGTCACGTACGGACTGTCGGGCGAGATGTGTCGGGCGTGCACGACCAGCGGGGCGTCGAGCCGTGCCTGGAAGGCCGCGATCGGATCGACTCCGCCGGCGTCGTCGGCCGGGGGGGCGGGGGGCGGGAACGCGTCGGCTCGAGCCGACCAGCGCATGGCACCGGTCGGCGGGACCGCCTCGGGGTATCCGATCTCGGCGATCGGCCGCGGCGTCGCGTGCTCGTAGAACCACGAGTCGAGCTCGACCGACCGGATGGGTACACCGTCGTCGCGCAGTTGCCCGACCGCGGCCGCCACCGACCCGGCGATCGTCGCGCCGACCTCGGTGCGGTACCAGTACGCCGCGCCGTTGTCGGTCCAGTAGGACAGGTGCGTCGTGACGGCGTCGTCCGCGTGTCGTACGGGTCCGGCCGCGGCGCGGACGTCTGCTCCCCACGCCGCCAGGGCGTCGGCGACCGTGGCCGCCACGTAGATCCCGAGCGTCGTCGCGAACCCGGCCGGCACGGTGTCGAGGTCTCCGTGCCATCCCCACGTGAGACCGTCCCGGGCCACCGCGACGACCTGCTCGTGGTGCCCGTCGATCGGCGCCAGCATCACGACCGAATCGCCGCTCCTCGCGATGAGGGGCGACACCGCCCGCGGCGACCGCAGGTCGGGCGAGGGGTGGAAGTCGAAGTCGAGCTCGCGGCCGGCGGTGACCGGCAGGGCGAACTGTGTGAAGGCGGCGCCGAGGAACTCGATGTCGGTCGCCCAGTTCGCAGCCGACCAACCGACGCCGGCGCTCGGCGACGCGAACCGACCCGTCGCGAGGCCGGACAGATCACGCTCCGCGACGAGCCGGAGCCGACCTGGAGTCGACGCGTCGATCCGCACACCGTCGCGGCCGACGGGCGTCCGCGCTCCGAGTACCGGGTCGACGATGTTCGGCATGCGCCGAAGCTATCGACGGCTCGCCGGTTGGTTACCGTCGGCGCATGGCCGTCCTCTTCTGCTCCGACACCTTCTGGGACGATCACGGCGACGACATCGTGGCGATCGATCCGCGGATCGACGTGGTGCGGCTGGTCGGCGACGAGCACGTCACCCCGCACGATCTCGAACGCATCACGATCGCGTTCTTCTCCGGCGACACCTGGCCCGAGCGATCGGGGTCGTTCCTCGGCGCGTGCACCCGCGCCCCCAACCTCGAGTGGTTGCAGACCTTCTCCGCCGGCACCGACCATCCCGTGTTCGGAGCGATCCGCAGTGGCGGCGTCACCGTCACCAACAGCGCCGGATCATCGGCACCGTCGATCGCCCAGACGGTGATGCTCTACCTGCTCGCGCTGAGCCGCGACCTCCCGCGGCTCGGCCGCGAGCAGAGCTCGCGGCGCTGGCTCCCCGGCCCGTCTCGCGACCTGCACGGCCTCCGGCTCGGCATCGTCGGACTGGGTGGAATCGGCAGCGAGGTGGCACGGCTGGCGAACGCGTTCGAGATGGACGTCATCGGACTTCGTCGGGCCGTGCGCGGCGACGACCCCTGCGAGGCCTGGCCCGACGACCGGTTCCACGAGTTGCTCGGATGGGCCGACGCGATCGTGGTCGCGGCACCGCTGACGGCACGGACCAGTGGCATGTTCGACGGCGGCGCGTTCGCGGCGATGCGCCGCGGCTCGTGGTTCGTCAACGTCGGACGCGGCGAGATCGTCGACGAAGTCGCCCTCGCGGACGCACTCTCGTCGGGCCATCTGGGCGGCGCCGGCCTCGATGTCTTCGCGACCGAGCCACTCCCCACGACGAGTCCGCTCTGGGGCCTGCCGAACGTGATCATCACACCGCACTCGTCGGGCAACACCGACCGGTCCCGGAAGCGTTCGGTCCAGCAGTTCCTCGACAACTTCCGGCGCCGGACGAACGGCGAACCGTTGCACAACGTGACGAGCGCCGACGACTGAATCGAGCCGCGTCTCAGTCGGCTGCGCTCTGCCAGGCGCGGTCCGTCGCGGCCTCGAGCCATCCCATCAGATCGTCCGCGTGCAACGGCTCGGAGATGACGTACCCCTGAGCCACGTCGCAGCCGAACTCACGCAGCCGGTCGAGCACGTCGAACGACTCGACCCCCTCGGCGACGACCGCCAGACCGAGGTTGTGGCCGAGATCGACCGTCGACCGCACGATCACCTCGTCCTGCGGGTCGATCAACATCCGGGCCACGAAACTCTGGTCGATCTTCAGTTCGTGCACGGGCAGCCG
>CAXBAZ010000145.1:0-7852 GCA_963973395.1 uncultured Acidimicrobiaceae bacterium | reverse complement strand
CGACAGGTAGCGCCGCATGTCGAGGATCTTGTCGAGGATCTCGATGTCGACCGGGCAGATCTCGTCGCATGCCTTGCAGCTGGTGCAGGCCCAGATCTCCTCGGGCGTGATCCGTTCGAACAGGCTGTTGGCGCCGATCGTGATCTCGGCGTCGGTGCCGAGCGGTGGGCTCACCTGCGGGTTGCCGGTCGCCGCCATGACCTCGCCGGTCTTGAGCACGATCTCGCGCGGATCGAGCGACTTGCCCGTGGCGTGGGCCGGGCACACGCTCGTGCAGCGGCCGCACATCGTGCAGGCATCGGTGTCGAGCAGCTGCTTCCAGGTGAAGTCCTCGACGACCGACGCCCCGAAGCTCTCGAGCTCGGTCTCCATGAGGTTCGGCATCGGCTTCATCGCACCCTTCGGGCGATCCTTGTCGCGCAGGTACATGTTCAGCGGTGACGTGAACATGTGGCGCAGCATGGTGATCGGCAGGATCGCGAGGAACACGACGAAGGACAGGACGTGCACGATCCACGACCACTGGTGCCACGTCTCGAGCGCACCCGTCGACATGCCGTCGACCGCCTGGGCGAGGGGGTAGCCGATGAAGCTGTAGCGCTCGTAGCTCGGGGTGCCCTCCACCGCGATCCGGAACATCTCCGACGTGAAGCCGGTGATGCCGAGTACGAGGAACGTCACCAGGATGACGGCGTGTTCCGGCTTCGACTTGATGCGGATGCGGTACGGCTTCTGCACGTACCGGCGGACGATGGCCCACAGCACTCCGACCGTGAAGACGAGCCCGGCGAGATCGCCGACGAACGAGTACGCCTGGTAGGTGCGGCCGTGCAGGAACTTGAGCTCCTCGGGCATCTGATGATCGACCTCGAGCACGGTCGTCACGCCGAGCAGCACGAGGAACCCGAAGTAGATCATCGAGTGCATGAGCCCGGCGGCCGAGTCGCGCAGCAAGGTCTGCATGTAGACGCCGGCCCGGAAGTCCCCGGCGCGCTTCTTCGCGTTCTTGGCCGTGGTCCTGCGCTTGGCCGGAGCACCGCGCTCCCAGTTCTTCATGCGGTTGGCGAACTGGATCGAACCCCACACGAGCATCAGCGGGATGATCGTGTAGAACGCCACGATCAACGCGTCCGGCACGTTGACGAACACGGTGCGATGGATCGCGTTGTCGTTGTGCCACCCGGTGAGCTGCGGCACGATGCCGGAGATCACCGTGAACACGGCGATGCCGATGCCGAGCCCGAGGGCGAGGTGATGGGGCTTGATGCGACCGGGCCCGGAGGTGGCTGCAGCGGTGGTGTCGTCGTGCGCGCTCATGACTCGCCACACGCTACTCGCCGGTACCTGCCCGACAGAAGGTCGCCCGACGGTTGGTGCCGACGGTTGGTGCCAGGGCGCTCAGCGGATCGACGGTTGGTGCCAGGCACCAAGCGTCAGGTCAGCCGAACGATTGGCGGTCGAGGTTGCGGATGTGGCCGGCGAGCGTGCCGAGCAACTTCATCGCGATCTGCGGGTTGTGCTCGATCACCCGTTGGAAGTGACGCTGGTCGAGCACGAACAGGGTGCAGTCGGTGTCGCAGACCACGCTCGCGGTGCGCGGGCCGTGGTCGAGCAGGGAGAGCTCGCCGACGACGGCGCCCGGGCCGAGCGACACGACCTTGCGGCCGTTGCGGCGAACGGTGACGTCGCCGTCGAGCAGCACGAACGCTTCCCGGCCCATCTGTCCCTGGTCGACGATCAGCGTGCCGGCGGTCATCACGATCTCGTCGCCGGCCTTGAGGATCGCTTGGAGTTCGCGCTTGGAGCACCCGGCGAACATCGGGACCGACTTGAGGTGTTCGAGCTGAGCTGCCTTCGACGCCATGCCGTGACAGTAGCCGGACCGGGCGAGCACCGCGACGGTCGGCGAACGGCACCGAGCTCGCCGTCAGAACTGGATCAGACTCGGCCGGTAGTCGTCGGGCGCTTCGTAGCCGAGCAGGTTCAACAACGTCGCGGCGACGTTCGCGAGGCCGGCGTCGGCGGGCGGCGCCATCCGGTACTCGCCGTCGTAGTTCGGGTCGTGGATCGCGAACGGCACCGGGCTGAGCGTGTGCGACGTCTTGACCGATCGCACGCCGTCGGCGTTCTCCGTGAACATGATGTCGGCGTTGCCGTGGTCGGCGGTGAAGACCAGGAGGCCCTCGAGCTCGTCGATCACCGCGGCCAACTCGGCGACGCACTCGTCGATCACCACCATGGCCTCGACCGTGGCGTGCAGGTTGCCCGTGTGGCCCACCATGTCGCCGCTCGGGAAGTTGAGCCGCCCGAACCGGTACTCGCCCGACCGCAGCAGATCGATCACCTCCGCGGTGATCTCGCGCACCTTCATCGCGGGCGTCTCGTCGAACTCGACGTTGTCGCTCGGGATCTCGACGTACGTCTCGAGCGACCGGTCGATGTAGCCGGAGCGGTTGCCGTTCCAGAAGTACGTGACGTGCCCGTACTTCTGGGTCTCGCTGACGGCGAAGCTCCGCACACCTTCGGCGCAGAGGTAGTGGCTGACCGTCCGGTCGATCGCCGGCGGGTCGACCAGGTAGTGCGTCGGCACGTGGAGGTCGCCGTCGTACTCGAGCATCCCGGCGAAGTACACGTGGGGTCGGGCACGGTCGGCCGCGCTGCGATCGAAGTGGACGAATGCCTCGTCGTCGTAGGCCTGGGAGATCTCGATCGCGCGATCGCCGCGAAAGTTGAACACGACCACGGCGTCACCGTCGTGCATCGTGCCCACCGGGCGCCCGGCCTCGTCGACGACGACGAACTCGGCGAGGTTCTGGTCGCCCGTGTCCTTGCCGGCGTCGTCGGCTTCGCGGTACATCGTCTCGACCGCTTCGGTGGCGGACGAGAACGGGCGGCCCTCGCCGAACGTGTGTGCGCGATAGCCGCGTTCGACCATCGGCCAGTCGGCGCCGTACCGGTCCATCGTGATCTTCATCCGTCCGCCGCCGGAGGCGATCCGGAAGTTCCGGTCGGCGCCGGCGGCGTTGATCTCGGCCAACACCGACTCGGTGCGCTCGATGTATCGGAGGGCCGAGCGGGCGTCGACGTCGCGCCCGTCGTGCAGGATGTGGACGGCCACGCTGGTCACGCCCTCGTCGGCCGCTCTGCGGAGCAGGGCGTACAGGTGCTCGAGGTTCGAATGGACGTTGCCGTCGGAGTGCAGTCCCAACAGGTGCAGCGTGCCGTGGGCGGCGTGTTCGACGACCCGTTTCCAGGTGTCGGTCTCGAAGATCGCGCCCGACCCGATCGCCTGGTTGACGAGCTTGGCACCCTGGGCGAACACGCGACCGGCCCCGAGCGCGTTGTGGCCCACCTCGCTGTTGCCCATGTCGTCGTCGGACGGCAGCCCGACGGCCGGGCCGTGCGCAGCCAACTCCGTGTACAGCTCGCCGGCCTCGAGTGCGTCGAGGCGGGGTGTGTCGGCGACGGTGACCGCGTTGCCGGGACCGGCAGGCGCCACACCCACCCCATCGGCGATCACCAGGAGCAGTGGCCCCGGGCGGCCGGCGAACGACGGAAGTTTCGCGAGTTCGAGGCTCATGTTCGAACAGTCTACGAACCGGTTCGTTCGTCGTCCCGATGGCACCCGACCCTCCTACGCTGGGCGGGTCGGCATCGACCAGGAAATCGACGTCGAACATCGACGAGAGACATCGACCGAACAAGGAGCATCCGATGGGACTGTTGAACAAGCGCAACATCGCGAAGGCCAAGGCACTCGCCGAAAAGAACAAGGAGAAGATCGCGTCCGGGGTCAACAAGGCGACCGACGCGATCGACAAGAAGACCGGTGGCAAGCACGCCGACAAGCTGAAGAAGGTCGACGACGCGGCCAAGAAGTTCGCCGGCGAAACGCCGGGTTCCGACACCGGTGCGGCGGCATCCGACCCGAGCACCCCGACCCCGTCGGCCGCGGACGGCGACCCGACCACGCGCTGACAGTCCGCATGCGCGAGGCCGCCCGGCCGTCCGAGTGGGACGTGCCGGGCGGTCGCTCTGGGGGAGTGTCAGGGATTCGGACCCGATCGCGATCCGGATGGGTCCGAGCACCGACCCAGCGCGATCGAGACACGATCGGTGTCGCGGTCGCGAGTGATCAGTCGAGTGATCAGTCGAGGGGCCGCGCGTAGCCGCGGTCGAGCTGCACGAAACCGGCTCGCTCCCAGAACGGGTGCTCGTCGCTTCGTGCCGTGCTGCTCATCACCTGCACGCGCCGGCAGCCGAGGTCGCACGACCGGGCGACGGCATGATCGACCAGCATCGCGCCGACCCCGCTGGTCCTGAACTCCTCGGCGACCCGCACGAGCACGATCTGGGCGGTTCGTCCCCCACGTTCGTGCAGGTGTCGGAACGCGACCAACTGCAGCACGGCCACGATCTGGCTGTCGTACTCGGCGACGAGCACGTAGTTGCCGTCGGTCCGGTCGATCTCGGCGAGTGCGTCGCGGTACGAGCCGTTGGTCGATCCGTCCGGCCCGGTGTCGGCGTGACCCGAACCGCGGAGCAGTGCGCCCAGTGCCGGGAGATCCGTTCCCACCGCGTCGCGGAAGTAGGCCTGCATGGTGGCTTCATTGTTCCACCTGGGACCCGTACGATCGGTCGATGGCCGCAGATCCGACGATCGAACCCGAACTGTTCGCCGCTGCCCGCGAGGTGCAGGGCAACGCCTATGTGCCGTACTCGCACTTCCCGGTCGGCGCTGCGTTGCGGACGCCGTCGGGGGCCGTGTTCGTCGGGTGCAACGTCGAGAACGCCGCGTACCCGGAGGGCACGTGTGCCGAGGCGGGCGCGATCGCCGCGATGGCGGCTGCGGGAGAGCACACGATCGAGGCGCTCGTGACCGTGTGCGACGGCGAGGCCCTCGGCACCTGCTGCGGAGGTTGTCGCCAGAAGATCCGTGAGTTCGCGACCGAGGGCACGCTGATCCACAACGCGGGTCCGGGCGGTGTGCGCAAGACGTTCACGATGGCCGAACTCCTGCCCGACTCGTTCGGCCCGGAACACCTTTCGCAGTGACCGCCCCAGCGACCGCACGCTGACGCACGCGCCGGGTGGGCACGGGCTGCCCGAGGATCGAAGAACTTGAGTCATGGTGACTCAGCTTTCTTGTTCGCCGTGTTGCCGCGGCCGAGCGTCCTCCGTACACTTGAGTCCACTTCACGCAAGATCTTCCACGAACCCGAAAGAGGAGCGTTCACATGCCCAAGGCAGTCGGTATCGACCTCGGTACCACCAACTCCGTCGTCGCCGTGCTCGAAGCCGGCGAACCCGTCGTCATCCCGAACTCCGAAGGCGGCCGCACCACCCCGTCGGTGGTGGCCTTCTCCAAGGCCGGCGAGGTGCTCGTCGGCGAGGTCGCCAAGCGCCAGGCGATCACCAACCCCGACCGGACGTTCCGGTCGATCAAGCGGCACATGGGCGAAGACTGGAAGTCCGACGACGTCGACGGCAAGACCTACACGCCCCAGGAGATCAGCGCCCGCACGCTGATGAAGTTGAAGCGCGACGCCGAGTCGTACCTGGGTGACACCGTCACCCAGGCCGTGATCACCGTTCCCGCCTACTTCGACGACGCCCAGCGCACCGCCACCAAGGAGGCCGGCACCATCGCGGGCCTCGAGGTGCTGCGCATCATCAACGAGCCGACCGCCGCCGCGCTGGCGTACGGCCTCGACAAGGGCTCCGAGGACGAGACCGTCCTCGTGTTCGACCTCGGTGGCGGCACGTTCGACGTGTCCGTACTCGAGATCGGCGACGGGGTGTTCGAGGTCAAGTCGACCCACGGCGACACGCAGCTCGGTGGCGACGACTGGGACGAGCGCGTCATCGACTGGCTCGTCAAGCAGTTCAAGAGCGCCCAGGGCGTCGACCTGTCGAGCGACCGGATGGCCATGCAGCGCCTGAAGGAAGCGGCCGAGAAGGCGAAGATCGAACTCAGCCAGACACAGTCCACGCAGATCAACCTGCCGTTCATCACGGCCAACGCGGATGGTCCGCTGCACCTCGACGAGCAGCTGACGCGCGCCAAGTTCCAAGACATGACGAGCGACCTCATCGAGCGTTGCCGGATCCCCTTCGAGCAGGCGCTCAAGGACGCCGGCGTCGAGCAGGGCGACCTGCACCATGTGATCCTCGTCGGCGGCTCCACCCGGATGCCGGCCGTCACCGAACTGGTCCAGTCGATGACCGGCAAAGAGCCGAACAAGTCGGTCAACCCCGACGAGGTCGTCGCCGTCGGTGCTGCGGTCCAGGCCGGCGTGCTGCGCGGCGACGTCAAAGACGTCCTGCTGCTCGACGTGACCCCGCTGAGTCTCGGCATCGAGACCAAGGGCGGCGTCATGACCAAGCTGATCGAGCGCAACACGACGATCCCGACCAAGCGCACCGAGGTGTTCACCACCGCCGAAGACATGCAGCCATCGGTCGAGATCCACGTGCTCCAGGGCGAACGCGAGATGGCGGGCTACAACAAGACGCTCGGCAAGTTCCAGCTCGTCGATCTGCCGCCCGCGCCGCGTGGCGTGCCCCAGATCGAGGTCACGTTCGACATCGATGCCAACGGCATCGTGCACGTCGCCGCGAAGGACCGGGCCACCAACAAGGAGCAGTCGATGACCATCACCGGTCAGTCGACCCTCGACAAGGACTCCATCGATCAGATGGTGAAGGACGCCGAGGCCCACGCCGAGGAAGACAAGCAGCGTCGCGAAGAGGCCGAGGTCCGCAACAACGCCGACTCGCTCGTCTACCAGACCGAGAAGGTGCTCAGCGACCAGGGCGACAACGTCACGGCCGACGAGAAGGCGGCCGTCGAAGGTCCGCTGAGCGAGCTCAAGGAGGCGCTCGGCGGCAACGACACGGCAGCCATCAAGGAGGCCACCGAGAAGCTCATGTCGGCGAGCCAGGCGTTCAGCCAGAAGCTGTACGAGGCGGCGGCTCGTGACGCGAACGCAACCGGCACCTCGGCCAGCGGCCAGGGCGAGGGCAACGGCGCGGCGAACGACGACGACATCGTCGACGCCGAGATCGTCGACGAGGGCGAGAGCGAGGCGTCGTGAGCGACGTCCCGGGCGACGTGCCCGGCGACGACGAGCGTGGCAGCGAGGTCGACGACTACACGGGCCAGGTCCCACGTATCGATCCCGACGATGCCGTCACCGACGACACGGGCGCTCAGCCGTCCGGCTTCGGTGACGGCGACGTCGCCGATGTCGACGACACCGACGATCTCGACGGCGAGTTCGACGCACTGGTCGACGGCCTCGACCTGAACGAACCCGACCAGTCCGTCGCCGACGTCGACGTCGACGAACTGATCGCCGAGCGCGACCGGTACAAGGACGTCGCGATGCGGGTGCAGGCCGACTTCGAAAACTTCCGCAAGCGCAGCGTCACGCAGGCCGCCGGCGATGTCGACCGGGCGACCGGTCGACTCGCCGAGGCCCTCCTCCCGGTGCTCGATGCGGCCGAGGCCGCATATCTGCAGCATCCCGACGAGGTCGGCCCACTTCTCAACGTGCTCCTCGGCGAACTGAAGAAGCACGGCCTCGAGGCGCTCGACCTCGAATCGCAGCCGTTCGATCCCGAAGTCGCCGAGGCGGTCGCCCACGAGGCGGGCGAGGGCGGCGACGTCGTCGTCGCCGAGGTGCTGCGCAGCGGCTACCGCTGGAAGGGCCGGACGCTCCGACCCGCGATGGTCCGCACGAAGGACTGACATGACCGGAGGGGGTCGGACCCCCTCCGGTCGGTTGACGCCGAGGAGGTGAACACGGATGAGCGCACAGCGCGAATGGTTCGAGAAGGACTACTACAA
>CAXBAZ010000144.1:0-7900 GCA_963973395.1 uncultured Acidimicrobiaceae bacterium | reverse complement strand
GCCGGGCGTGAAGTGATGCGGGACGTCGGATGTATGGCGTGCCACCGCGTGCCGGGCAGCTCGGGGCCGGACGCGTTCGTGGGCCCGCCACTCGACGCTTGGAGCCGGAGGTCGTTCATCGCCGGCACGCTGCCGAACAACGAGACCAACCTCGAACGCTGGATCCTCGATCCGCAAGCGATCCGGCCGGGGACCGCGATGCCGACGATCGAACTGACGCAGAGCCAGATCGACGACATCGTCGCGTTCCTCTTCTCGCTCGACTGAGCATCGTCAGGCGGCACGGTGCCGGCGGTCGGGCATGTCCTGCCGAACGCTCGGGTAAGACACCGACATGCAGATTCGACACCTGACAGCACACGTCGGCCTCATCGCACTCGCGGTGTTCTCCACCGCATGTGGCGACGACGACACGACGACCGACACGACGATCGACACCACGACAGACGACACCACCGCGACCACCGCGCCCGGGGCGTCCGGGCCGGACGAATCGTTCGCCGACCTCCAGATCCGGTACGAGCATCCGGAGGCCGACGTCTCCTTCGAGTACGGCGTGG
Organism: uncultured Acidimicrobiaceae bacterium; assembly: GCA_963973395.1. Classification (GTDB taxonomy): domain Bacteria; phylum Actinomycetota; class Acidimicrobiia; order Acidimicrobiales; family Ilumatobacteraceae; genus Ilumatobacter. The sequence continues at coordinate 7,340 of CAXBAZ010000144.1, read as the reverse complement.
AGTGCTGGCCCGACTCGAGCGAGGTCACGGGCGACGCCGAGCAGGCCGAGGTCGACGCAACGGAGGCCTGCGATCTCCTGGATGTTCCCGAAGTGTCCGACCGGCTGCTGAACGGATCCGACAACGACGTCTGCACCGAGGTGTACGGCGGCCCGGACACCGCCGAGATCACCGGCACCCTCTTCGATCAGGAGGTCGACACGACCGTCGATCGGACGAACGGTTGCGGCATCGCCGACTGGGAGGAGCTGCTCGACGAGCTGCTGCCGCCGGCGATCGGCGTCGAGTGACCGAACGGGGTCTGGCCTCTTCGGTCTGGCGTCGAGTGACCGGACGGGGTCCGACCTCTTCGGTCGGGATACTTCGCCGCCGGAACGGGTATGTGGCGGGTAGGAAGCCGAACCATCCATCGAACACGAGGAGGAGAGACCATGCCCCGCGGCAGCGACCACGGACCATCCGTGAAGGATCCGGACATGTACGAGGAACTCCGTGACGACGGGATGAGCAAGGAGAAGGCGGCCCGCATCTCCAACGCGGCCGACAACGAGGGACGAGACGAGATCGGCAGTCGTGGCGGCCATGCCGAGCAGTACGAGGACCGCACGAAGGGCGAGCTGCTCGACCGAGCGCGGGAGATCGGCATCCACGGGCGGTCGAAGATGAACAAGGACGAGCTCATCGATGCGCTGCGCAACCACTGAGATGCCGACGGATCAGGCACCGGCCGATCAGGCACTGGCCGATCAGGCACCGAACGACCCGCTCACCCACGAATGCGACCCCGAGCGGGGGTAGGACATGTGGACCGTCCTCGCTGTCGTCTCGCTGATCCTGGCGGCGGTCGTGCTCGTCTGGAGACTCGCCGCCATCGGCCAGGCGGCTCCTGACGAGAACGACCGCTCCCGCCAGCACGAAGTGCCGGGCTCCGATCAGCCGCCGCCACCTCCGACGTGACCCGGCGTCGGGTCGACGCATCCTCATCGCATCCAGCCGACCCTCGACGTCCGGGACGACTCACGATCGACGTCGTGGAGGGACGCGGCATCTGGGTCGAGGTCGACGGATGCCTCACGGACGGTTCGCTGGACCACGTCACGAGCCGTCTCACGCGGCTCGCTCAGCTGAAGTTCGAGGTCGTGGTGCTGGGCGTTCACCGAGTCCAGGATCTCGACGAAGCGGGCACACGGCTGCTCGTGACGTTCGTCGACCGCGTCGCCGACGGGGGCGGTTCCGTCCTCGTGGTCGACCCGGACGGATGCACCCGTGGGGTCGCCGGGCGCTTCGTGCGAGCCACGATCGCCTCCGCTCCGCCCGCCGGGACCTGGTGGCTGAGGTGAACGCCGGTTCAGGTGAACAGTGGCAGTTCCACGTCGACGCCGAGCGAGAACGCCCCGGCCTCGGCGGCGACCAGCACGATCGTGCCTGACTCCGGGTGCTCCTCGAGGGTGACGTCGCCGGACGTGACCGTCCAGTGTGGCGACCAGCGGAGCCGCAGGCGGTACGTGCCCGGCGCCCCCACGGTGCCGTGCAGTTCGGCATGATCCAGCTGTTCGACCGTTGCCGAGGAAGTTCCCGTGAGCAGTTGCGTGGCCTCGGGCACCTCGTAGATCGTCAGGTCGTCATGGAGGAAGGCGACCTCCAGATCGGCGGCCTCGACGAGTTGCGCTTCACGCTCGCCGGTGTGCGGGTCGAGCCGGACGTCGGGCATGATCACGAAGCGCACGGCGTTGTCGTGGAGCCAGCGTACGTAGTCGGACGGTGTGGCCGAGTCGTCGTAGAGCACCTCGTTCTGCACCATGTCGATCTGCCGGTACCAGCCGCGCACCACCGCGATGCCGGATCGCGGCAGGTGGTACGCCTCCCAGTGGGCGCCGGTGGCCACCACCCCGACGACGTGATCGGGCGAGTGGTGCTCGTCGAGGTAGTCGATCGCCGGTTGCCAGTACTCCTGCTGGGCCGCCCGGTCGTCGCCCGTCACGCGCACCCAGACGCTCGCGGCGTAGGGCACCACGTTGTAGGCGGCTGCGCCGACCAGCGCCAAGATCGCGAGCCATCGCGGACGGGAACCACCGAGCAGCACCGTCAGCAACATCAGCGGGAACACCAGATACCTCAGTCGCGTCACGATCTCGCCGGCAGGCGACGGAACGACGAACAGCACGAGGCAACTCGCCAGCCACAGTCCGAAGAGGGCCGCCATCAGCCGCGTCGACTCCGGGCCCCGGATCGCGAGCACGAACCCACAGCCCGCCACGCCGGTCACGATCGCGAGCGTCCACCACTGGAACGGGTAGCGGCCGTCCGACGGGAACAGCTGCCACACGAGCAGCCACACGAGGCCGAGCAACGCCAGCGGCACCGCGACGCCGACGTGCTGCCGTGCGGCACGGCGACGGACGAACGCCACGGCCGCCAACGTCAGGACGAGGAAGAAGAACGCCAGTGCGCTGCTGGCCAGTGTGATCGCGGCCAGCGCGACACCTGGCAGGCGTCGTCCGCGTTGCAGAGCAAGCAGACAGGCGACGGCCGCCGCGAGACCGAGCCCGTACGGGGCGGTACCCGTGATGAGCGGCCCGGCAGCGCAGACTGCCAGCCACCGCGCCGGCCACACCGCGACCGGCCCCCACTCCCGCACCACCAGCGCCGCGAAGCATCCGGCGGTCACCAGCACGACCGCGACGTTCACGACGACGCTCCCCAATGTCGCCGCGAGGAAGTAGTACAGCGGGCTGTAGGTGAGGATCGAGTAGTTGCCCGTGAACCAGAGGTTGTCCCACACGAACTCATTCCGCTCGACGAGCCAGGTCCGGTACAGGTGCGCCGCAGCATCGCCCGGTGGCGGCCCCAACAGCACGATGAGCAGCGCCGCGACCGCAGCGATGCCGACCGCCCGGATCGTCTCGACCCGCTCCAGCTCGGCTCGCTCCAGCTCGACTCTCTGCAGCCTGCGTTCGGCCATCATCGCGTGCATGTCGGCCCCATACCCGGCGACCCCCGGCAGTCATGCGTGCGTCGCGCGGTCGCCGCGCTCCGTCCTCTGTCCGGACGATGCAGCTGTCCCGACACCGGCAACTCCGGCTCCTGCCCGGTCGACACTCGGGACTGCCCCATGGTGTTCTCGATCGATCCGCGCGACGATCGACGTGTCGGTCACGTCGAACGTGGCCTCGGAACGACACCGACGAAACGAAGATCATCACCGAATCGACAGCGACGAAAGGAATCCCGATGTCGGACACCCCGATCACACGCCGTGACCGCAACCTCTACCGTGACACCGACGACCAGAAGCTCGGCGGCGTCTGCTCCGGGCTCGCCCGCTACTTCGACCTCGACCCGCTCCTCGTACGGGTTGCGTTCGTCGCGGCGCTGGTCTTCAGCGGCGTCTCGCTGGTTGCGTATGTCCTGCTCTGGTGGCTGGTCGATCCGGCACCCGGGGGCTACTGGACGAAGCCGGCCGACGGCCACCTCCCCCCACCCGACACCGCCGGCGATCGGTCTCGCCCGCAGCGCGACGACTGGGTCGCCTGACGGTCCCACGAACCCCGGAACGCACCCCGTCGACCGGCGACAGGTGTGCCATGATCGCCGCTGTGAACGGTCGGTACCCGGACGCCGTCGGTGTCGATGTGATCAGAGAGCACTCGCTCGCACTGGTCGATGTCGCCGGGCGAGCGGCGCTCGACACACCGGTGCCCACCTGCCCCGGCTGGTCGATCGCCGATCTCGTCTGGCACCTGACCGAGGTGCAGCTGTTCTGGGCCCACGTCATCGGCCGGCGGCCCGCCGGTCCCGATTCGTACGAAGCGCCACCACGCCCGGACGACACCGTCGTGGTCGCAGGATTGGATCGGGCCACGACCTGCCTCGTCGACCGCCTCACCGACCTCGACCCGGACGAACCGGCGTGGAGTTGGGCCGACGATCACACGGTCGGCTTCACGCTGCGTCGGCAATCCCACGAAGCCGTCGTGCACCACGTCGACGGATGCCTCGCCGCCGGTGCCCCGATCCCCACCATCTCTCCCCGCCTCGCTGCGGATGGCATCGACGAGATGATCGGCGTGATGCTGTCAGGCGTTCCGGAGTGGGCGTCGTTCGAGCGACGAACGGGCGTGATCGAACTCCGCACGCATGACACCGACGACAGCTGGACGCTGGCGTTCGGACGCATGATCGGCACGGCGCCCGAGTCGGGCACCGTCCACGACCTCGACGCACTCGATCCGGTCGACGAGCCCGCCGACACCGTGGTGGAGGGCAGCGCCCTCGACCTCCACCTCTGGCTGTGCGGGCGCGGCGACATCGCCCGCCTCGAGGTCTCGGGCGACCCGATCCGGGCCGGTCAGCTCCGCTCGATCGCCGCCAGTCTCTGACATCCGCCGAGTTCGGCGAACGGAGCGAACCTGGTTCGCTCCGTTCAGTGTGTACCGGGTCGACGAGCGGGTCGCCGCTCGATCTCTTCCCGACGCGACGGCTTCCTACCCGGCCCCGCGCTGGTGCACCACAGGGATGCCGCATCCCGGCCCGGGGTAGGCATCCGATCGACACAGCCATTCACACCAGATTCGAGGAGTTCGACATGCGAGCAGTCGTCTACAAGGAGCCGTACCAGGTCGCCGTCGAGGACGTCGACGACGCACGGATCGTGGATCCCACCGACGTCGTGATCAAGGTCACGACCACGGCGATCTGCGGCTCCGACCTCCACATGTACGAGGGTCGGACCGGAGCGGAACCCGGCATCGTGTTCGGCCACGAGACGATGGGCATCGTCGAAGAGGTCGGCGACGGCGTGGCCACGCTCAGCAAGGGCGACCGCGTCGTCCTGCCGTTCAACGTCGCGTGCGGTTTCTGCCGCAACTGCGAGGCCGGCAACACAGGTTTCTGCCTGACCGTCAACGACGGGTTCGCCGGTGGGGCCTACGGCTACGTCGAGATGGGTCCGTACCGGGGCGGGCAGGCCGAGTACCTGCGAGTGCCCTTCGCCGACTTCAACGCCCTGCAGTTGCCCCGCGGCGACGAACACGAACTGGACTTCGCCATGCTGGCGGACATCTTCCCGACCGGCTATCACGCGGCAGCGATGGCCGACGTGTCCCCGGGCGAATCGGTCGCCGTCTACGGCGCCGGTCCCGTCGGGCTCATGGCGGCGTACTCGTCGTTGTTGCGCGGCGCATCCGAGGTGTACGTGGTCGACAAGATCCCGGACCGACTCCAGCTCGCCGAGGACATCGGAGCGATCCCGGTCAACCTCGACGACGTCGACCCCGTCGAACACATCGTCGAGCAGACCGACGGCGACGGCACCGACAAGGGCATCGACGCGGTCGGCTACCAGGCCACTGCATCCGACGGCGAGGAGCAACCAGCGATCGTGTTGAACCAACTCGTGTACACGGTCCGGGCGACGGGTCGGATCGGCGTCGTGGGCCTGTACGTGCCCTCCGATCCGGGGGCACCCAACGAGGACGCCGCCGAGGGCCGTCTGTTGTTCGAGATCGGGAAGTTCTTCGAGAAGGGCCAGAGCATGGGAACCGGGCAGGCCAACGTCAAGGCGTACAACCGTCAGCTCCGCGACCTGATCATCGCCGGACGGGCCGAGCCCGGCTTCGTCGTGTCGAAGACCCTGTCACTCGACGAGGCCCCCGACGCCTACGAGCGCTTCGACCGACGCGAGGACGGCTACACGAAGGTCGTGCTGCAGCCCCACGCTGCCTGATCACACGACCGGACTGATCCCGACCGGACCGTCAACTCGACCGGGCCGACCAACACGACCACCGATCAACGAATCGTTGAACAACGAATCGTCGCGACCACCGCCGAGCGCCCCACCCGATCGCCGGCGTCATCATCCAGCGCTCGGCGGTCAGTGAGCAGTCGTCAGTAGTCCGTAGCCAGTAGTCAGCGTGTGCGTCGTCACCCGCCGTCGTCGTTCGGGGCGGTCGATCGAGCGGCTCGCACCACCATCGTGACGGCGGTCGCCAGCCCACCGGCCGCGACCAGCGCAACGACCTTCGACGGCACCCGCAACCCGACGAGACGATCGACGCTGAGGCGACCGGGCCCGGAGAGCGCGATCAGCGTGCCGGCCACGGTGTTGATGATCGGCAACTCCGGGCCACCGTCGGTGCTGAACGGACCCTTGCCGCGGTGGACGGTGCCGGCGGCGACGCCCATCGTCGAACCGATCATGATCGGGCCGACCGGATGGGCGAGACCCAGACCCGTCAGAGTGCCCCCGACCGCCTCGGCCACGCCCGCCGCGATCGCGTGGGGTCTGCCCGGCGCGAGGCCGACCGACTCGAAGAAGCCGGCCGTGCCGTCGATGCCGTTCCCACCCCACACGCCGAACAACTTCTGAGCGCCGTGCGCCGCGAGGTATCCGCCGAGGGTGAGCCGTGCCGTTGCAAACAGTGTGTCGCGCATCATGTGACTGTCGTACCCGATCGCTGCGGCTCCGATCCGCGCGAATCACGGGGACGGCAGCGGTTGGCGCTCGGGCATCGACCGTTCGTCGCCCGGCCGTACGCCGACTCCGAGCGATCCGTGCTCCGCGGGCTCTACTGCTGCTCGTCGTCGGACCGCGATGTCGTCTCGATCGCCTCGGCGCGTGAACCGTCGCTGACGTCGATCTTGCGGGGCTTCGACTTCTCGGCGACCGGGATCGACAGGGTCACGACACCGTGCTCGGTCTTGGCGCGCAGACGGTCGAGATCCAGCGCATCGCTCAGCATGAAGCGTCGCGAGAACATGCCCTGCGGTCGTTCGCGGGCGAGCACTTCCTTGTCGTCGTCCACCCACACCCGTTCGACCGACACCGTCAGCTCGTTCCGCTCGATCGACACGTCGATGTCCTCGGGCGTGGCCCCCGGGGCGTCGACGTAGATCGTCACCTCGTCATCGCCGCGGACCGCGTCCATCGCCAACATCGATCGGGTCGTCCGCGTCAGCTGTTCACTCATCCGGTCGAAATCTCGGAACGGATCGAATCGCAACATGTCATCCTCCTTTCGAGCGGCGCCCTCGCACCGCACGGATCTGTCGAACGGTCCGCTACCCCATTCGTGCCGTTCTCATGCCGGCGCTCCGGGACGCCCGATGGGCCGGGATGGGACGCGGCGCCGCCGGAGCCACCAGCACGTATACGAGCGACACGACCGCGGGTAGGTCACATGGTCGGCGGATGGAGGCCGAACAGGACCGACCCGACGGCCCATCACCACTCCACCGACGAATACCACCGACAACGACCACCCACGACCGACGACCACCACCCACGACGACGACCACCACCCACGACCGACGACCACCACGACCCCCACCCCCACAAC